>DASUMX010000066.1:0-7162 GCA_036277455.1 Thermoleophilia bacterium | reverse complement strand
GTCCGTGACCGTGCGGACACGCGTCTCGCCGATGGCCAGCAACGTCACCAGCGGTTGGTGGCGCGGGAGGATGCCGAGCTCGCCGTCGACGCCCGGGAGCACCACCATGGCGACGTCCCCGGCGTACACCTGGCCGTCGGGCGTGACGACCTCGACCTGGAGTGTGCGCTCGTCGCTCACCTCACGCCTCTCACGCGTCGGCGCCGGAGAGCTTCTTGGCCTTCTCGGCCGCCTCCTCGATGCCGCCGACCATGAAGAAGGCCTGCTCGGGAAGCTCGTCGCACTTGCCCTCGACGAGGTCCTTGAAGCCGCGCACCGTGTCGGCGAGCGGGACGTACTTGCCCGGCGTACCCGTGAACGCCTCGGCGACGGTGAACGGCTGGCTGAGGAAGCGCTCGATCTTGCGGGCGCGCTGCACGACGACCTTGTCCTCGTCGGAGAGCTCGTCCATGCCGAGGATCGCGATGATGTCCTGCAGCTCCTTGTAGCGCTGCAGGATCTCCTGGACGCGGAGCGCCACCTCGTAGTGCTCGTCGCCCACGGCGTCGCGCGTGAGGATGCGCGAGTTGGAGTCGAGCGGGTCGACGGCCGGGTAGATGCCCTTCTCCGAGATGGCGCGGGAGAGGGTGGTGGTGGCGTCGAGGTGTGTGAACGTGGCGGCCGGCGCCGGGTCGGTGAGGTCGTCCGCCGGCACGTAGATGGCCTGCACGGAGGTCACCGAGCCGCGCTTGGTGGAGGTGATGCGCTCCTGGAGTTCGCCCATCTCGTTCGCGAGCGTGGGCTGGTACCCGACCGCGCTCGGCATGCGGCCGAGGAGCGCCGAGACCTCGGAGCCCGCCTGGACGAAGCGGAAGATGTTGTCGATGAAGAGCAGCACGTCCTGGCCGCCGGCCTCGCGGAAGTACTCCGCCACGGTGAGACCGGCCAGGCCGACGCGGAGGCGCGCGCCCGGCGGCTCGTTCATCTGGCCGAAGATCAGGGCGGTCTTGGCGAGGACCCCGGACTCCTGCATCTCGGTCCAGAGGTCGTTGCCCTCGCGCGTGCGCTCGCCCACGCCGCAGAACACCGAGTACCCGCCGTGCTGCGTGGCGATGTTGTTGATGAGCTCCTGCACGATGACGGTCTTACCCACGCCGGCGCCGCCGAAGAGGCCGATCTTGCCGCCCTTGACGTAGGGGGCGAGCAGGTCGACGACCTTGATGCCGGTCTCGAACAGCTCGTCGGTGGGATCCAGTTCGTCGAACGACGGCGCCGGCCGATGGATCGGCCAGTGCTCCGCGTCGGTGAGCGGCTCGCCCTTGTCGATGGTGTTGCCGTTGACGTCGATGAGCCGGCCCAGCGTGGCCTCACCGACGGGCACCGTCATCGGCTGCCCGGTGTCGATCACCGAGACGCCCCTGGCGAGGCCGTCCGTTGCGTCCATGGCGACGGCGCGGACCTTGTCGTCGCCGAGGTGCTGCTGCACCTCGCAGATCACCTCGTTGCCGTCGCCCTCGCCGATGCGGACCTTGAGGGCGTTGTAGATGGCCGGGATCTCGTCCGGGAACCGGACGTCGATGACCGCCCCGATCACCTGGACGACTGTGCCTGTGTTCATCGCGTCAACTCCGCTTCACGTGTCTGGTCGGTGGATCGGGCGGTAGCCTTGGTCTTCATCCCAGCGCCTCGGCGCCGCCGACGACTTCGAGGATCTCTTGGGTGATCGCCGCCTGGCGGGCGCGGTTGAGCGCCAGCGTGAGGCCGCCGATCATGTCCTCGGCCGCGTCGCTGGCGTTGCGCATCGCCGACATGCGCGCGCCCTGCTCGCTGGCGCTCGACTCGAGGAGCGCCCGGTACACGGCGATCTCGACGTAGGTGGGCAGCAGGCCCTCGAGGATGTCCTCCGGCGCGGGCTCGTAGATGTACGAGACCGGGGGACGCTCCTCACCGCCGTCGGTGACCACCTCCCTGGGTACCGGCAGGATCACGTCGTCCATGAGCGTCTGCTCGATGGGCGACGTGAAGTGGTTGTAGACGAGGCGCACGCGGTCGACCTCGCCGTCCACGTACATCCTGATGAGCTCGGCGGCGATCGCCTTGGCGTCGGTGAACTGCGGCCGGTCGCTGAGGCCCTGCCAGCTCTTCTCCAGCCGGCAGCCGCGGAACTTGAGCGTCCCGATGCCCTTGCGGCCGACGGCGAGCACGCGCGTCTCGATGCCCTGCTCGCGCAGGTCGCGCTCGATCGCCATCGCCTTGCGCACGACGTTGGCGTTGAAGGCGCCGGCCAGACCGCGGTCGCCGGTCATGGCGACGACGGCGACCGTGTGCACCTCGCGCTCCTGGAGCAGCACGTACTGCCGCGCGTCCTCCGAGTAGGTGGCGAGGTCGATCATCATCTCGATCATGTCGCCGGCGTACGGGCGCAGCGCCTCGATACGCGCCTGGTTGCGGCGCAGCTTGGCGGCGGCGACCATCTCCATGGCCTTGGTGATCTTGCGCGTGTTCTGGACCGACGCGATGCGCCGGCGGATGTCGCGCAGCGTCGCCACGTCAGTCCTCCGCCTCCGCGGGTCCGGCCTTCGCCACGAGCGCCTCCGACTCCGCGGCCATGCGCTCGACGGCGATCCGCCCGCCGGCGTCCGCCGCGAATGAGTTGTGGTAGGCGGTCACGGCGGTCTTGAGCCTGGTCTCGGTCTCCTCGCTGAGCTCGCCCTTCTCGCGGATGTCGGCCAGCACATCCTCGGCCTCGGCGCGCAGGTAGTCGCGCAGGCCGTCGGCGAACGGCCGCACCCTGTGGACGTCGAGGTCGTCGAGGAACCCCTGGTTGCCGGCGAAGATGACGGCGACCTGTTCCTCCAGAGGCATGGGGTCGAAACGGCCCTGGTTGAGCAGCTGGACCATGCGCTCGCCGCGCGCCAGCGTCCTCCTGGTGACCTCATCGAGGTCCGAGCCGAACTGGGCGAAGGCCTGCAGCTCGCGGTACTGGGCGAGGTCGAGCTTGAGGCGGCCCGCGACCTGGCGCATGGCCTTGACCTGCGCCTTGCCGCCCACCCGGCTCACGGAGATGCCGACGTTGATGGCCGGGCGGATGCCGGAGTAGAAGAGCTCGCTGGTGAGGAAGATCTGGCCGTCGGTGATGGAGATGACGTTGGTCGGGATGTAGGCGGACACGTCGCCGGCCTGCGTCTCGATGACCGGCAGCGCCGTGAGCGAGCCTCCCCCGAGCTCGTCGTTGAGCTTGACGGCGCGCTCGAGGAGGCGGGAGTGCAGGTAGAACACGTCGCCCGGGAACGCTTCGCGGCCCGGCGGGCGGCGCAGCAGCAGCGACATCTGGCGGTAGGCGTCGGCCTGCTTGGAGAGGTCGTCGTAGAAGCACACCGCGTGCCGGCCGCCGTAGAGGAAGTACTCGCCCATGGCGCACCCCGCGTAGGGGGCGAGGTACTTGAGCGGTGCAGAGGCCGAGGCGGTGGCGGCGACGACGATCGTGTACTCCATGGCGCCGTATTCTTCGAGCTTCTGCACGACCTGCATGACCGTGGAGGCCTTCTGGCCGATGGCCACGTAGACGCAGATCTCGTCCTGGCCCTTCTGGTTGATGATCGTGTCGACGATCAGCGAGGTCTTGCCGGTCTGGCGGTCGCCGATGATGAGCTCGCGCTGGCCGCGGCCGATCGGGATCATGGAGTCGATGGCCTTGATGCCGGTCTGCAGCGGCTCCTTGACTCCCTGACGCTCGATGACGCCCGGGGCCTTGAACTCGACCGGGCGGGTCTGGTCGGTCTCGATGGGGCCCTTGTCGTCGAGCGGACGGCCGAGCGGGTCGACGACGCGGCCGATCATGGCCTCGCCGACGGGGACCTGGAGCACGCGGCCGGTGCGCTTGACGAGGTCGCCCTCCTTGATGAGCGTGTCCTCGCCGAGGAGCACGGCGCCGACGTTGTCTTCTTCGAGGTTGAGGGCCAGGCCGATGACGTCGTGAGGGAGCTCGAGCATCTCCATGGCCAGGCAGTTGCGCAGGCCGTAGACACGAGCGATCCCGTCGCCGACCTCGAGGACGGTCCCGACCTCTTCGACCTCGACCTCGGCCTGGTAGTCCTGTATCTGGGCCTTGAGGACCGAGGCGATCTCTTCGGGTCGCAGCTTCACTAGACGTCACCTCTCACTTCTGCGGTAGCCAGCTTGCGGCGCAGCTGGCGGATCCGTGCTTTGACGCTGCCGTCGACGATGATGTCGCCCATGCGCAGGACGAGGCCGCCGAGGATGGAGGGGTCGACGCGGCGGGCCAGCTCGACCCGGCGCCCGGTGACCTCCCGGACACGGTCGGCGATCTTCTTCTGGGTGTCGGGCGACAGCTCGGCGGCCGAGACCACCTCGACCTCGACCACGCCCTCGTCGACGAGCGCGAGGGCATCGTAGGCCTGGTGCAGATCCGGCACCGCGGCGAAACGACCGCGCTCGAGCATGAGCTGCAGGGCGTTGGCGAGCAGCTGCTGGCCGCCGCGCGTGATCTCCGCGAGCACGCGGTGCTTCGCGGCGGTCTCGACCCGGGGGTCGGCGAGCACGTCGCGCAGCGACGCGGACGCCGCGAGGGCGGCGACGAAGTCGCCCAGCTCGCGGCGCACCGGCTCGACCACGCCGGCGTCGCTCGCGGCGTCGAACAGGGCCTGGGCGTAGACCCGAGCGACCTGCTCCTCGCTCACGCCTTGCCCTCCGCGCCGAGCTTCTCGACGTCGAGTTCCGCGAGCGTCTCGTCGATCAGGCGCTGCTGGTCGGCCGCGCTCAGGCTGCTCGCCGCCACCTTCTCGGTGGCGAGCGCGGTGAGCTCGGCGATCTGGCCCTTGATCTCGCGCAGCGCGGCGCGCGTGTCGCGCTCGATCTGCTCGTGCGCCTTCTCGAGGACGCGCTGGGACTGCGCCCTGGCGTCGGCCATGATCTCGGCCTTGGCGTGCTCGGCGGTGGTGCGCGAGCGTTCGAGGATCTCCTCCGACTCGCCGCGCACCTTGGCGAGCGTGGCCTTGTACTCCTCGAGCAGGCGCAGCGCCTCGGCGCGCGTCTCCTCGGCGGCGTCGACACTGTCCTGGATGTGCTGGCGCCGTTCGTCGAGAGCCTTCTGGAGCGGCTTGAAGGCGAACAGCGTGAGCACGAGGACCGCCACCCCGAAGGTGATGAGGGTCCAGATCATGAGACCCGGTTCAGGGACGAGCATGTGTCACTCCTCGCTGGTTCGGTACCGGGCCCTGCTCAGGCGACGAAGATGAGGATCAGGGCGACCACGAAGGCGTACAGCGCCACCGCCTCGGTCACGCCGATACCGATGAACATGCTGGTGCGGATGTCACCGGCGACCTCGGGTTGGCGGGCGATGCTCTCGTAGGCCTTGCCCAGCAGCATGCCCAGGCCGATGCCGGGGCCGAGGGCTCCCACGCCCATGGCGATACCGGCGCCCAGCAACTTGGCGGCTTCAGCGTCCATTCACGTTCCTCCTTGACGGTCTGCGATGCGGCAGGATGGCTGCGCCCATCGCTAGTGGTCCTGGTCCAGCGCTCCGGCGATGTACACGGCGGAGAGGATGGCGAAGATGAAGGCCTGGATGAAGGCCACGAAGATCTCGAACAGGTAGATGAGGACCGACGCGCCCTGCAGGACGACGGCCGCGAGGTAGCTCTGGAAGATCAGCGCCATGGCGAAGAAGACGGCGAGGATGGCGTGCCCCGCCAGCATGTTGGCGAAGAGACAGACGGCGAGCGAGACCAGGCGGAAGACCTCGCTGACGAGGTGGATCACCCAGATCAGCTGCTTGAGGACCGGCGGCGCGCTCGGCGGCGCCCAGTTCACGAAGTAGTGAAGACCCCCGTTCTGACGGATGCCGGCGTAGTGGGTGAAGACGAAGGTGCAGAGCGCCAGCGACAGGGTGACGTACAGGTTGGCGGTCGCCGTGTAGAAGCCGAGCTGGTGGTGTTCGGCGAACGGCAGCGGGATGAGCCCGATGAGGTTCGCCGTGAGCACGAAGAAGAACGCGCCCGCGATGAAGGGGAACCAGGTGGCGCGGCCGCTCTTCATGACCGCCCCGACGATGCCGTCGTGAGCCAGGGCGTAGAGCAGCTCGATCATCACGCGGAAGCGGCCCGTCGGGCGCTTCAGGCTGCGGCGGACGAGCAGGGCGAAGACGATGAGGACGCCGGTCGTGATCCACAGGTAGACGACCGCCTTGGTGATCGAGAGGTCGAACGGGCCGATGGCCGGCAGTTCGATGATCGGGTGAAGCTCGAACTCCTCGGCGATGCCGAACTCCTGGCTCTCGCCGCGCTCGTGCAGGAAGTCATAGCCGATGAGCGCGGCCAGCAGCACGATGACGAGGCTCGCCCAGATCAGGCGCTTGCGCTTCATCGCGTGCCCACCCCCCGCGGCGTCGCCGGCTCACCGGAGAAGGCGACCAGGCGCACGGCCAGGTACACGGTGAACGCGGCGAGGAACGAGAGCGCCGCCGTCGGGAACGCCGGCCGCGCGAACACGCCGATGAGCACGAGGCACACGAGGACGATCCCCATGCGCACGGCGGCCCCGCCGACGGCCGCGAGCACGGCGTGGTTGAAGCTGCCGCGCGCGGCGGAGCGCCAGGCGAGCGCCTCGAGCGCCCAGAAGACGAGCACGAGGCCGGCCCCCGCCGCAGCGGCCCACACCGGCTGCTCGAGGAACGCGGCCACAGTGGCGCACGCCAGAACGGCCGCTGCCAGAAGCAGCGGCGCTACGAGTGACCTGCGAATCCCTCGCCCTCCTGAACCCGTCACTTCGTCTCCAGATAGACGGCGTAGAGCGCCAGCGCGAAGCCGACGAACACGCCGATCACCACGAAGAGAGGAAACGTGCCGAAGAGCCAGTCGACGCCGGCGCCGAACCCGAGCCCGACGGCGACGCCGGCGAGCAGGAGGAACGCCACGGACTCCGCGGACGCCGCCGAACGCGGCTGGTCCTTCTTCTTCCCGTCCTCGGGGTGCTGTGGCGTCAAACTATACCTGCCTGACCCCTGCACCTGCAAATGGGATACAGATACCATTTTTCGCATTGAGGGGGCGGCGGTTCATGCGCGGCCGGCGCCGCCCGCCCCCGTGGGGTTGTTCCCGACACCCGGCGCCAGAGGGTCGGGCAGCCCCCGGCGGCGCGACCGGTAGCGGCTGAGCAGCCG
>DASUMX010000065.1:0-18248 GCA_036277455.1 Thermoleophilia bacterium | reverse complement strand
CTTCATCCCCGCCGGCCAGGAGATGACGCATGGGTCCGAGGTGCCGCCGTTGAAGTTGTAGCGCTTCCACATCTTGAACGGCGTGTTGAAGGCCATCGCCCAGCCGGTCGGGTAGTGGTTGTAGGTCTTGACGCCGCCGAGTTCGTCGAGCAGCGCGAGGTTGGTCTGGAGATCGTCGGGCATGCCGTTCACGAACAGGTTCTCGTTCACCGAGCCGACGGGACCGCCCTCGCCGCTGGCTCCGTTGTCGGAGACCACGATGACCAGGGTGTTCTCGCGCAGTTCGGCTTCGTCCAGGTAGTCGAGCAGTCTCCCGATGTGGTGGTCCGCGTGGGCGAGGAAGCCGGCGTAGACCTCGGCCATCCGCGCGAAGAGCCGCCTCTCTTCATCAGACAACGAGTCCCACGGCTTCGTGAGGTCCAATCCCGGGAAGGGCTGCCCCTTGGGTCCCTTGCGCGTCGCCGATGTGCCGATCGGATTCACCGGCGGCAGCTCGGTATCGGGCGGGACGAGCCCCATCTCCTTCTGCCGGGCGAGCGTCTCGACCCGCATCGCCTCGTACCCCGCGTCGAAGCGCCCCTTGAACTTGTCGATCCACTCCCTGGGCGCATGGTGCGGTGCGTGACACGCCCCCGGGGCGTAGTAGAGGAAGAACGGCTTGTCGGGAGCGATGGCGTGGGCGTCCTTGATGAACTCGAGCGCCTTGTCGGTGATGTCCTCGGTGAGGTGGTAGCCCTCCTGCGGCGACTTCGGCTGGTCCACCGGATGGTTGTCGTACACGAGCTCCGGATACCACTGGTTGGTCTCCGCCCCCAGGAACCCGTACCAGCGTTCGAATCCGCGCCCGCTCGGCCAGTTGCGGCGCGGCGCCGCCAGGTTCATCTCGTCCGTCGGGCAGAGGTGCCACTTGCCGACCATGTAGGTGTTCCAGCCCAACTCGCCGAGGATCTCGGAGAGCATGCCGTTCTCGGGCGGGACGGTGCCGCTCCCGTTCGGGAACCCGATCGCGCCCTCGGTGATGCAGGCCATGCTGTTGCGGGTGTGGTTGCGGCCCGTCAGCAGGCACGATCGTGTCGGTGAGCAGAGGGCGGTCGTGTGCCACTGCGTGTAGCGCACGCCCTCGGCGGCGAGGCGGTCGATGTTGGGCGTCTCGATCGGCCCTCCGTAGCAGCTCATGGCCGAGAAGCCGACGTCGTCGAGCACGATGTAGACGACGTTGGGGGCGTCGTCCGGCGCCTTGGGCGGCTCGAACGGCGCCCAGTCCGGCGTCGAGTCGCGGATGTCGACGTTGATGACGCCCTTGAACGGCTCACCCATTCCCATCACCCCTCCAGTGTCGTGCGCGGGTCGGCTCCTGCGCCCGCCCCGGTCAAGCCGGTCAGAAGACCGTCCTGAAGTCCTCCTTCACGCTGACCACGGTCCAACCGCCGGCAGCTGCTGCGGCGAGCGCTTGCTCCGCCCCTTGGTCGTAGGCGAACTCGCGCTCCGCGTCATCGTGGTGCACCAGGAGCGCGAAGCGGGCCGTCTCCAGCATCGGGACATCGCCGTCGGCGTTGCCCCCGGCGAGCAGGGGCTTGCGTCCCGTGCGCGTCCAGATGTGGACGACCTTGCCGGGCCCGTCGTCGATGGGCTGCTCGACGCCCGCCGTGCGGTACAGGTCGCCGTCGCGATACTCCAGGGTCGCCGCCGAGCCGATCACGCGGTCCTGAGGCAGGCCGTAGATCCGCTCACTCACAGCACGTACGAAGTCGCGGCCGCCCGCCGAGCAGATGTAGACGTGAAAGTCGTTCGCTTCGAGCAGTCCGATCAGCTCGCGCATCGGCCGGTAGGCGGTGTCGGCATACGGGACGCCGAGGGTCGGATGCGTGGCGGATGCGAAGAACTCCCGTGCCGCCGCGTCGAAGGCCTCCGTGGTGATGCCCTCGTAGGCCTCGGCGACACCCTTGACCAGCTCCGGCGCGTGGGCGTAGACGTCCGAAAACCATTCGGCGTCGCCCTCGATGAGCGCCTTGTAGGGCTGCTCGGTCGCTCGACGCGGATCTTCCCTGACCATGTCCTTCCAGCGACGAGAGACGAAGTCGGCCTGGACGTACATGGGCTTCTCGCACCAGAGGGTGCCGTCGTTGTCGAAGGCGGCGATCCGCTCGGCCACAGGTACGTACGAGGCTCCGGGTGTCGTCACCGAGCGGACGAACTCGAGGATCGCGGCCTTTGCAGGTCGGTCGTTCCAGCTGGGCAGCGTTGCGTCGCTCATGGCCCCCGCGTCGGCAGAGTACACACGTGTCTACATTATGCTGAACGGTGGTAGCACGCCAGCGTTGACGAGGCTGGCCTTTCATGAGGAACGGGCTCTCCGAGTGGCGAGCGCGAGAGCGGTGAGCGCGACCGCAGCGACTCATGGTGACCTCCCTTGGCCGCCGGGGTAGTGTGCAGCGAGAGACCAATCGAGGGAGAGGACGGGCCCATGCCTGGTTCGCAGGAAGACAGCAGCGAGGGGCGGTTCACCGGCGGTAACGCGCTCGAGCTCGCGGACTACCAGGCCGGAGGAGTGGTGAGCCGGGAGATCATCAAGAAGAAGACCGGCACGGTGAGCGTGTTCGCCTTCGACAAGGGAGAGGGCCTGAGCGAGCACACCGCGCCCTTCGACGCGCTCGTCCACGTGCTAGACGGCGTGGCCGAGATCACCATCGGCGGCACGCCACACACGGTGCGCAAGGACGAGCTGATCGTGATGCCGGCCAACGTGCCTCACGCCCTGCACGCGGTCGAGCGCTTCAAGATGATGCTGGTGATGATCCGCGAACCCGCCGGCTGACGAGCGCGACGCACGATCCAAGCGAGCGCGCTGAGCCGGCGCCGGCCTCCGGCGAACGGCCGGCCGGTATGAACGCCCGTCGCCTCGTGTCTCGCGCCGCCGCCTACGCGTGGGCGGCGCCCAACACCGCGCTCGGAGGCGCGGCCGGGCTGGCCGTCCTCTGTCTCGGCGGCCGGGTGCGGTTCGTCTCGGGCACGGCCGAGTTCCACGGCGCCGCCGTCGCGCGCGTGCTCGGCGGCCGGCGCGGCTCCCGGCCCTACGGCGCCGTGACACTCGGCCACGTCGTCCTCGGCGCCAGTCCGGCGTGGCTCTCGGCGCTCCGCGGGCACGAGCGCGTGCACGTCCGCCAGTACGAGCGCTGGGGCATCTTCTTCCTGCCGGCCTACGCGCTGTCGAGCCTCTGGCAGCTCGCCCACGGCCGCGACTGGTACCGGGACAACCGCTTCGAGCGGCGGCCCTACGGGGCCGGCCGCGCTCGCCGCCGCCCGCCCGCCGGACTCTCTCGCTGAGCGCCCTAATCGCAGTCAGTTTCGCGCTTGTGAACGCGTTCGCATTTGAGTAGCCTTTCGGGTACTTGATGTTCTCGTGGCGACGGCCCCGTTGCCGCGTCTGGTCGCTCGTCCGAAGGGAGAGAGGTGTCCATCCAACAGAGAGAGGTCCCATGACTGTCTCGTTCATCAGGAGTGACGACTTCCCCGCATTCGTGACCGCCCTGATCGAGGCTGGGCCGGTCTACGGGCCGGTGGCCAAACGCTCGCGCTTCATCTTCGAGCGCCTGGACACGCCCGAGGAGTTGCGGCTCGACTACGACGTCACCATCCTGCCGCCCAAGAAGCTCTTCTTTCCGCCCGCGCAGGACCTGCTGCGCTTCGACGAGGCGGGATTCAGCGCGGCCCTGGAACCCGTCGAGAAGATCCTGCTCGGCGTGCACTTCTACGACGTCAAGGCCATCGACCAGACCGACCTGCTCTTCTCGGAGCGCAACTTCGACGTCAACTACATGGCGCACCGCCAGACCACCACGATCGTCGCCTCCAACGTCCAGACGGTGTCCAGCCGCGCGTTCTTCGCCTCGGTCGGCGCGGACGTGGCGCCCCAGGGCCACGACGCGTTCATGACGGCGATCGGCTACGGCTACGTGTTCGAGACGCTGACCGAACGCGGCGAGGCGCTGCTGCAGCACGGTGTGTTCCAGCCGGCCACGGAGGCGCAGATCACCGAGGCGGCCGACGTCAACGCCGCCGCGCTTGCGCAGTGTCCCGAGCGCCTGGCGTACACCACCGCCGACATCGCCGCCAAGGTGCGCGCCGCCTTCGGCAAGGACGAGATGTGGGCGACCATGGCCGCCGACTGCTTCTCCTGCGGCACCTGCAACACGGTCTGCCCGACCTGCTACTGCTTCGACGTGCAGGACACGTGGAACGTCGACCAGACGTCGGGGCAGCGCACGCGCTACTGGGACGGCTGCCTCACCGAGGACTTCGCCACGTGCTCGCTCGGCGAGGGCGCCTGCGAGAACTTCCGCGACGAGCGGGGCGCGCGCTTCCGCCACCGCATGATGCGCAAGGCGACGTACCTCAACGAGAAGCTGGGAGGGCCCGCCTGCGTCGGGTGCGGTCGCTGTTCCGCCGGCTGCACGGCCGACATCGCCGACCCGGTGCACATCATCGATCAGATCATGGCCTCGTGAGGAGCGTAGAGATGGATCACCAGTGTCACTGGACGGAGGTCGAGAACATCTTCCTCCCCCGCGAGGCCACCGTCGTGCGCAGCGTGCAGGTGACGCCCACGGAGACGCACTTCACGCTGCAGATGGCCGACGACCAGCCCATGGAGTACGAGCCCGGCCAGATCGTCGAGCTGGGGCTGCCGGGCTACGGCGAGATCCCCCTCGGCTTCGCCAGCTCCCCGACGCGCAAGCACACGTTCGACCTCGTGGTGCGCTCGGTCGGGCGCGTCTCCGGCGCCGTCTGCGGGCTGGAGAAGGGCGATCCCGTGTTCGTGCGCGGCCCTCTGGGCAACGGCTTCGACCTCGAGAGCCTGCGCGGGCAGGACGTGCTGATCGTGGCCGGCGGGATCGGCCTGTGTCCCACCCGCAGCCTGATCCAGTACATCCTCGACAGGCGCGGCGAGTTCAAGCGCTTCATCCTCTTCTACGGCGCCCGCGAGCCCAAGCTGCAGCTGTTCACGGACGACCTCGAGAAGTGGCGCACCACCCACGACGTCGAGTTCCACGAGACCGTCGACAAGGGCGACGAGGGCTGGGCGGGCAACGTCGGCGTCATCACCACGCTGTTCTCCAAGGTCGAGCTCAAGCCCGAGACGCGCGCGGTCATCTGCGGGCCGCCGATCTTCTACCGCTTCGTGATCCGCGAGCTGGACCAGATCGGCGTCTCCCGGGAGAACGTCTTCGTCGACCTCGAACGCCGCATGAAGTGCGGCGTGGGGAAGTGCGGTCACTGCCAGATCAACGACAAGTACGTCTGTGTCGACGGCCCCGTCTTCTCGTTCGCGGACGTCCAGGGTCTTGAGGAGGCGTTCTGATGGGCAAGCCGAAGGTCGCATTCTTCGATTTCACCTGCTGCGAGGGTTGCCAGATCGAGTTCACCAACTACGGTGACGCGGCGTTCCTCGAGCTCATCAAGCACGTCGATGTCGTCGAGTTCCGTGAGGCGATGTCGGAGAAGACCACAGAGCCCATCGACATCGCCCTCGTCGAGGGGAGCTTCTCACGCGAGGCCGACCGCGCGCGGCTCGAGAGCATCCGCGAGCGCGCCGCCGTGGTCATCGCCTACGGCCAGTGCGCGGCCAGCGGCGGCATCAACGCCCTGAAGAACCATCAGGACGACTACAAGCAGTACGTGTACGGCGACGACGCCGGCCAGCCGCACCTGGACTCCCAGGACGCGCGGCCGATCTCCGCGGCCATCAAGGTCGACTACTCGGCGTACGGCTGCCCCGTCAACAAGTACGAAGTGCTGCAGATCGTCTTCCACCTCCTGCACGGCAAGGCGCCGGTCATCCCCAACTATCCGGTCTGCGTGGAGTGCAAGCGGCGGGAGTCGGTCTGTCGCTACGCCGAGGGAGACCACTGCATGGGCATGGTGGCCCGCGCAGGGTGCGGCGCTCCCTGCCCCGCCTACGGTATCCCCTGCGAGGCCTGCCGCGGGTTCGTCGATCATCCCAACGTGCCCGCCCTCGAGCGGGTGCTGGTGCAGCGTGCCGGGTTCTCGCAGAAGCGGGCGGTCGAGAAGGCGCTCATGTTCACAGCGAATGACCTGGAGGCTACGTCATGAGCACGACTGCTCGTATCCGCGTCGACCATCTGACCCGCGTCGAGGGCCACGGCAACATCGTCGTCAACGTGACCGACGGCGTGGTCGAGAAGTGCGAGTGGCAGGTGCCCGAGGCCCCGCGCTTCTTCGAGTCCATGGTGCGCGGGCGCCACTACTCTGAGGTCGCCCGCATCACCAGCCGCATCTGCGGCATCTGCTCCGTGGGCCACACGCTCGCCTCGGTGAAGGCCACCGAGGACGCCCTGGGCATCGAGGTCAGCAGCCAGAGCTGGAAGCTCCGCGAACTGCTCAAGCACGCCGAGAACTTCGACTCACACGTGCTCCACATCAACATCCTCGTGGCTCCCGACCTGCTCGGCGCGCCGTCCGTCTTCCCGCTCGTGGAGACGCACGCCGACGTGGTGGCGCGTGCGCTGCGCCTCAAGCGGCTGGCGCACGAGTGGGGCTCGCTCATCGGCGGGCGCACCACGCACCCGATGAGCGTCGTGCCCGGCGGCATGGCCGCGGTGCCGACCGTCAAGGAGCTCAAGGCGCTGCGCGAGCAGCTCCTCGCCGCCGTCCCGGATCTGGAGGCGGCGGTCGCGACGGTCGCCGCGCTGGCCCCCGTCGTGCCGGTGTTCGACCGGCCCACGGAGTACATCGCGCTCTCCAACGACCAGGACTACGGCCTCTACGACGGCGACATCCAGTCGTTGCTGCCGGACGGCACCACGCAGCGCTACCCGGTCGCCGAGTACAAGCAGGTGACCAACGAGTTCGTCGTGCCGCAGTCGACCGCCAAGTACACCAAGAACAAGCTCGATTCCTACGCGGCGGGCGCCCTCGCGCGCTTCAACAACAACTACGACAGGCTGCATCCAGAGGCCAAGAAGGTCGCCGAGTCGCTCGGCATGCAGCCGATCTGCACCAACCCCTACATGAACACGGTCGCCCAGGCGGTCGAGATCGTCTCCGACGTGTACGAGTCGCTGGCCCTCCTCGACGAGCTCATCGCGACCGGCGTCGAGCTCGAGCCCCTCGTGGAGCCCACCCGCTACGGTTCGGGCGCCGGCGCCACGGAGGTGCCGCGCGGCATCCTCTTCCACGAGTACGAGTACGACGACGCGGGCACGTGCGTGAGCGGCAACTGCATCATCCCGACCAACCAGAACCACAACAACATCCAGTACGACTTCGAGAAGCTCGTACCGGAGCTCGTCGCACAGGACAAGAGCGAGAAGGAGATGGAGCTGGCGCTGGAGATGCTGGTCAGGTCCTACGACCCCTGCATCTCGTGCTCGACGCACTACGTGGACGTCAAGTTCGTTCGCTGACCAGGTGCGCTATCTCGTCGGTGTAGGCAGCTACATGGCGGGCGACGACGCCGTCGGCCCGCGCGTGGTGGAGCACGTCACGGTCAACGGCCTCAACCGCGGTTTCGAGGCCGTCGACCTCTCCACCGACGCGCTCAGCCTGGTGGCGTACCTGAGCGCCGAGACGGAGGCGGTGCTGGTGGTCGACGCGGCGCGACTGGGTCTCGCCCCCGGCGATTACCTGTTCTTCTCGCCCGACGAAGTGGAGACACGGAAGGAGCTGAGCGGCCTGACGACCCACGAGGGCGACGTGCTGAAGGTGCTGGAGATGGCCCGTGGGGCCGGCTATCCCATCCCTCCCGTCGCCATCATGGGCATCGAGCCCTTGGAGATGGAGAGCAGCATCGACTTGTCCGGATGTCTAGCCGAGCGTGTGCCGGAGTACGCAGCGGCGGCGATCGAGCGCCTGGCGGGGCTGTGAACGCGGCTCGCCCTCAGCCTCGCCTACGCGAGCGACATGATCGCCGTGAAGACGCTGCCGCTCCCTTCGTCGCTGCGCACCTCGAGGTCGAACCCGTGCAGGCCGGCGATCTCGCGGGCGACGGCGAGCCCCAGTCCGGCGCCGTCCGCGTAGTGCTTCACGGCGACGTCGGCCCGGTAGTCCTCGTCGAAGATCTTCGGGAGGCAGCGCTCGGGGACGCCGATGCCGTGGTCCCGGACGGCGACGGCCAGCCGGCCGTCCGGCCGTACGTCGGCGGACACCTCCACGACGCCGCCGTCTCTCGAGTAGACCACCGCGTTCTCCACCAGCTCCGAGAAGAGCGCCACGAGGTGCTCGGGCACGCAGCGCACGCGGTCGGGCTCGATGCCGGTCGGGACGCGGAGCTCGACGCCGCGCGCGGCGGCGGTCTCGGCGTGGCGGGCGACCGCCTCCTGGAGCGCTTCGGTCACGGAGGCGGTCCCGGACCCGAGCGCGTCACGGTCGACGCAGCGCAGGTCGGCGAGCAGCCGCCGCTTGGCCAGCGCGGCGAGTGCCGCGTCGATGCGCGCGTGGATCTTCTGCACGGTCTCTCGCGTGCGCTCGGGGATCTCCCCCGTGTAGCCGCCGAGGATCACGTTGACCGAGCTCTGGATCGCGGTGAGGGGCGACTTGACCTGGTGGGAGGCCTGCCTGAGGTAGCGGGCCGTCTCGACGCGCGCGTCCTCCTCGACGGCGGCGATCTCGGCGACGAGGCTTGCCACGAGGCGCGTCCCCGCGGGGCTCATCAGACGGCCGTCGGGGTGTTCGCCCGGCTCGAGGTCCGCACGGACTCGATCCCCGCCGGTCTCGAGGATGAGGTCGACCGCGGCGTCGGCGGTCACGACGCCGGCGTGGGTCTCGCAGCGGATCCCGTGCTCGCGCGCCAGCGCGACGCCGGGGGCCCGGAGGTCCGGGTCGACCACGTAGCGGACCTCCACATCCGGCGCCGCGAGCAGCGCCTTGAGAGTCGCAACACCTTGGGCTCCCGCGCCCATCACTGCGACGACGATCTTTTCCTGTCCCGCCATGTCCTGTCCCCGTTGGAGCTTGACCATGGGCCGGCCACAGCCCGGGCCCGACACGCAAATGGAGGTAAGTCGTGAAGCGAGTCTACGTCATCGACGATGAACCGAGTATCGTGGAGACGGTCTCCCTGGTCCTCGAGAGCAACGGCTACGTGGTCGGGTCCCAGAACGACGACAAGGACGTCGTCGACAACGTGGTGGAGTTCGGCGCCGACCTGGTCATCCTCGACGTGATGCTCCCCGAGGACACCGCCGCCGGGTTCAAGATGGCGCGTGCCCTTCAGGCCGACGAGCGCACCAAGGCCTTGCCGCGCCTCATGCTCACCGCCGTCAACGAGTCGGGGATCTACGTCGGCAAGTTCTCCAACAAGGACCTGGACGACGCGTGGCTCCCCGTGCAGGAGTTCGTCGAGAAGCCGGTCGTCCCCGAGGTGCTGCTGGCCAAGGTCCGGGCCCTCTGCCCAAGCTGAGGGCGCCGGGGGCCAAGGGTCCTCATACGCCGCGCCTCGGGTCCGGCAAGCGTTAGCCGCGGACCGGCACAGGGTAGGTGCCGGGCATCGAGAAACGGAGGTGAAGCGGTGGCGCGACTGCGACGGGAAGGCACGCTGCGACCGGTGGCCCCCTTCGACTTCGACCAGGCGCTCGACTTCATCGTGACGTTCCCGCCCATGCACGGCGAGCAGGTGGTCTCGGAGAAGTCGCTCACGCGCGCGGCCTGGGCCAGCCAGACACCGGTCGCCTTCAAGCTCTCCGCGACAGGCACCGTGGAGGAGCCGGGGCTGCGCTACGAGCTGCACACGGACGAGCCCCTGAGCGAGGACGACGTCGCGGCGCTCGCGCGGCGCATCGAGGTCTACCTCAGCGTCTACGACGACCTCAGCCGCTTCTACGCGCTGATCGACTCCGATCCGCCCTTCGTGGCCGTCAAGCGGGAGCTCTACGGCTATCACCAGGTCAAGTTCCTCACGCCGTTCGAGAGCGCGTGCTGGACGATCCTCTCGCAGCGCAACCTGCTGGGCGTCGCGCAGCACATGAAGCGCACCCTGATCCAGGAGTTCTCGGCCGGCGTGGAGCTCGACGGCAGGGAGTTCTGGCCCTTCCCGGGCGCCAGGTCGGTCGTGCAGGCGAGCGCCGAGGACCTCACGCGACTGCTGCGCAACCGGCGGCGAGCCGAGTACATCCACGGCGCCGCGGTCGCCTTCAGCCAGGTGGACGAGGCCTTCTTCCGGGAGGGATCCTACGACGAGGTGTCGCGCTGGCTCCGCGCCATCCCCGGGGTGGGCGCCTGGTCGGCGGCGCTCATCATGATCCGCAGCCTGGGGCGCATGGAGCGCATCCCGTACGGCGACCGCTCGCTCATGCAGATCGCGGGCCACGTCTACGGCGGCGGCGAGCCGCTGCCGGCCGACGATCTGCAGCGCCGCGCCGACCACTACGGCGACCTGCAAGGCTACTGGGCCCACTACCTGCGCGTCATGGGCCGGGTCGTGCTCGCCCCGTAGGTCTTCGTCGCGGCCGCTCGGTCCAACGGTCGGCGCCGCACTCGCCGCCGAAACGTGCTATATTTTTAGCAGGCGAGCCACTCCGGCTCGTGGGATTGCGACGTGACGCACCGCACTCTGGCGGTGAAGGTCACGTCGTTTTCTTATATGTGTGCCCCGGCGGGGCGAGAGGATGAGACTGAAATGGCAGAAGGCAAAGTCAAGTGGTTCAACGCAGACAAGGGCTACGGCTTCATCGAGCGTGAGGGCGGCGACGACCTGTTCGTCCACATCTCCGAGATCCAGGGCGACGTGAAGAACCTCACCGAGGGTCAGGCCGTGTCCTTCACGGAAGCCGTGGGCCAGAAGGGCAAGGCCGAGGCGACCCAGGTGACCGCGCTCTAGGCACTACCCTGCGCGCGGGCGCGACGGCGCCCGACATGGATGATCCTCCCGGCCGCGGAACAGCGTATCCGTCCGCGGGCTCGGCCACAGCTTGCTCTCGTGATCGCCTCAGGGGCCGGCCGACCAGATCGGCGGACATGGAGCTCCTCCTGCTCTCGAACTCCACCAACTACGGCGGCACGATGTTCTCGCATGCGGCCGAGGCCTTCGCCGGCGTCTCGGCCGGCGGCGTCGTGACGTTCGTCCCTTACGCGCTCGCGGACTGGGACGACTACGCGGACAGGGCCATCGCCGCGCTCGGATCCTTCGGCATCGAGGCTGTCTCCGCCCACCGCGCGGACGCACCGGACCGGGCGATCCTCGAGGCCGAGGTCGTGATGATGGGCGGCGGCAACACGTTCCGGCTGCTCGACTCCCTCTATCACCTCGGCGTGGTCGAAGACCTCGGCGCGCGGGTGCGCGAGGGCGCGACGCGCTACGTCGGCGCCTCCGCCGGGACGAACGTCGCCTGCCCGACGATACGCACCACCAACGACATGCCGATCTGCCGCCCGCCGAGCTTCGCCGCGCTTGGGCTGGTGCCCTTCCAGATCAACCTGCACTACATCGATGCCGACCCGGCCTCGACCTTCATGGGCGAGACGCGAGACGAGCGCATCGCGGAGTTCCTCGAGGAGAACGACTGCGCCGTGCTGGCGTTGTACGAGGGCTCCTGGCTGCGGGTCAGCGGCGAGTCCGCGGTGGTCACCGGCCGCGGGCGCCTGTTCGAGCGCCAGGACGTCGGCACGTTCCATCAGGGTCTCGACGTCTCCGGGCTCCTCAAGCACACGCCGCGCTTCGACGGCGGCAGACGACCGGAGCCGGGAGGTTCCTCATGAGAGGCAAGACCGCAGTCGTGTACTCCGAAGCGTTCTTCGGCACCCCCGACGGCAAGACCGCCAACGGCCTGGTGCGGCACTCCGGGAAGTACGAGATCCTGTCGGTGATCGACAGCACCAGGACGGGACTCGATTCCGGCGCCTATCTCGACGACGTCCCCAACGGGATCCCGGTCTGCGCCGACCTTGCGGATGCCATCGCCGTCGCGGGCCGCGTCCCCGACTTCTTCATCCTCGGCGTGGCGCCGCTCAGCGGCCTGCTCTCCCCGCTCCAGCGCGGTGTCGTGCTCGACGCGATGCGCCGCGGCATGCACATCGTCAACGGCCTGCACGAGTTCCTGAACGACGACCTGGAGTTCACGGCGGCCGCGGCGAAGTACGGCGTCCTGATCAACGACGTCCGGCGCCCGCGGGCGAAGAAGGATCTGCGCATGTTCACCGGCGCTATCGACACGGTGACCTGCCCGCGCGTCGCCGTGCTCGGCACCGACGGCGCGATCGGCAAGCGCACGACCGCGGTCATCCTGACGCGCGCGCTCAACGAGCGCGGGATCAAGGCCGTCATGGTCGGCACCGGCCAGACCGGGCTCATCCAGGGCGCGCGCCACGGGATCGCGCTCGACGCGATCCCGTGTCAGTACTGCTCGGGCGAGGTGGAGGCCACCGTCGTGGAGGCGTTCGAGGCCGAGCATCCGGACGTCATCGTCATCGAGGGGCAGGGTGCGCTCAGTCACCCCGCGTACCTCTCGTCCACCTTCATCCTCAGGGGCGCCCGGCCCGACGCGGTGATCCTGCAGCACGCGCCCGCACGCCGGATGCTGGGCGACTTCCCGGACGTGCCGACGCCGACGCCGGCGAGCGAGACAGCTCTGCTGCGGGCGTTCGCCGGCACGCCGGTCATCGGTCTGACCCTCAACCACGAGGACATGACCGACGCCGAGGTCAGCGCGGCGATCATCCTCTACGAGCTCGAGCTCGGCATCCCGGCCACGGACGCGCTCACGCGACCTGTCGAGCGCCTGGTCGACATGGTGCTGGCAGCGTTCCCGGCGCTCGAGGCGAGACTCGCGACCGGCGCCGTGCCGCTCTCGTCGGGCGGGCCGGAGACGTCATCAGGGTCTGCCGTGACGAGCTGAGCGTCAACCGCCCGGGGCCCCTGCGGCGAGACGACTCTTGACGACCTTCCCGGCCGCGTTCTTCGGCAGCGCCTCCCGGAACTCGATCGAGGCCGGCACCTGGTGCCACGCGAGTCGCTCCCGGCAGTGCGCGAGAAGCTCTGCAGCGGTAGCGTGCGCGCGGTCCGCCAGGACGACGTAGGCGGCTCCCACCTGCCCGGCCCGTTCGTCGTTCGCCACCACCACGGCGGCCTCGGCGACCGCCGCGTGGTCGGTCAGCGCGCGCTCGACCACTGCCGGGAAGACGGTCTGCCCGTGCGAGACGAAGGCGTGCTTCAGCCGGTCGATCACGTAGACGTAGCCCTCCTCGTCCATGCGGCCGGCGTCGCCGGTGCGCAGCCACCCCTGGACGAGGGCGGCCTCCGAGTCCTCGGGGCGGCGCCAGTAGCCGCGCATCACGTTCGGCCCTCGGACCAGGATCTCGCCCACCTCTCCTGCCTCGGCGGTGCTGAGGTCGCCCCGGGCGATGCGTACGTCGACGAACAACGGCGGCCTGCCGGCCGAGCCCAGCTTTCGCAGCGCGTCCTGCTCGTCCAGCATCAGGGCCATGGGCCCCGCCTCGGTGAGGCCGTAGCCCTGGAGGAACGCGAGGCCGCGGTCCTGGTACGCGCGGATGAGCGACTCGTGCACGACATCCCCGCCGGAGATGACGAAGCGGATGCTCGAGAGGTCGGTCGAGATCCACTCGGGCGTGCGCGGCAGGGCCGTCAGCAGTTCCGGACCACCGAACAGGGTGGTCACCCGGTGCCGGGCGATGAGCTCGAGGACGCCGGCGGGATCGAAGTCCGAGACCAGCACGACCGTCCCGCCTTTCTGCAGCGTGGGCAGAAGCGTCACGCCCCAGCCGCCTGCGCGGAAGAGGGGGGCGATGGCGAGCGTCACGTCGTCGGTGCGGAAGTCGGTGGTCGAGAGGTAGTTGAGGGCGTTCCACGTGACGTTGCCGTGGGTGAGCATGACGCCCTTGGGCTGACCGGTCGTTCCCGACGTGTAGATGAGGAAGCAGAGATCGTCGAGGCCCACGGGAAGATCGACCACATCAGAGGGCGCCCCCGCGAGCAGTTCGCCGAGGAGGCGCTGAGCGCCGTCGACGCTCCCGGCGGCGACCCACTCGCGCACGCGGGTCCGCGCCCGGACCTCCTCCACGAGCGCGGACGACTCCGCTCCGTAGACCACCACGAGGCACCCCGCATCCTGGACGACGTACACGAGCTCCGACGCGGAAAGACGGTGGTTGAGCGGCACGAAGATCGCCCCGAGCAGGCCTGCGGCGAAGAACGTCTGCAGGTATGCCGGGTGGTTGGGGCCCAGATAGCCCACGCGGTCGCCGGCCCGCACGCCGAGCTCCGACAGCGCCTGCGCCAGGCGCGCGATGTCGGCGGAGAGCTCCGCATACGTCCACGCGCTGTCTTCATGGAGCAGGGCCGGCCGCTGCGGGCTCATCCTCGCCCGCCTGGCGATCCACGACCCGAGTCCACGGTTCCGCATGGTCGGGTTCTACCCGCTTGCCGCCCAACGCGGCCGAGGTCACGCGCGTCGGGTGTGATGCTCGTGCGGTCCTCACGCCGGGTCGGCCCGGCTGCCGGCGGGGTCGGGAGACGGCGCGTGCCTCCAGGCGCGTGAAGCGCGCGTCGCCCGCGGCAGCATGACGATCCCCAGCCACGCCAACCACACGATCTGCAGCAGGCCGAAGCCGTAGGCCAGGTCGTTGAGGACGGGCACGACGGAGAGGACGCCCACGGCGCCGATCGCCACCCCGAGCCAGTCCAGCGTCCTGGGCAGCCCGCCGGTGCGCAGGGCCGCCACGCTCACGAGCAGGACCCACAGACCGCCGAGCAGCTCGCCGCCGGACCCGCCGAGGCCTTGAGCCACGGGTTCGATCGCCTGCCAGACCGAAACGGCCTGGGCCGGGTCCGTGGCGTGGATGTCGACCACCGCCGCCACGCCGGCGTTGAAGACCAGCCCGCTCGCGATGAGGACGAACCCCCAGACGAGCCCCGTCGCGGTCGCCGCCTGGGCGAGGATCGGAGCGCCGTCCTTCAAACGGGCGTAGAGCGCCAGCGCCAGAACGGCCAGGACCACGCCGAACACGATGTAGGTGACCAGGTACACGGCTCGCATGCTGTCGTGGTGGCTCACCAGCAGCGCCACTTTCTCAGCGGGATCCACGACGCTCGGGTACTTCACGAACACGAGGAAGTAGGGCATCGCCACCAGGTAGGCCAGGGCCAGGTAGAGCGCTGCGAAGCCCCCCACCTTCTGCTGTCGCAGGTTCCGTTCCGCCGACGTCTTCATCTCTCGCTCCTTCCCGCCGAGGCAGATGACCCTGTTCACCTCGACCACCACGCGGTATACTTACGCCGTAAGTATGGAACTTACACTGTAAGTATGTCAAGCGATCGCACGGAGAGTGGATGCAACCACGGCGCACACCGAGTCCCGAGCCGCGAGCGCCTCTGAGCAGGGAGCGCGTGCTGCGCGCCGCTGTAGCGCTCGCGGATGAGGCCGGCATCGAGGCGCTCACGATGCGCGAGCTCGGGCAGAGACTCGGGGTCGAGGCGATGTCGCTCTACAATCACGTGGCCAACAAGGACGACGTCCTCGACGGGATGGTCGACCTCGTCGTGGGCGAGATCGACCTGCCTTCAGACGCGGTCGACTGGAAGGAGGCCATGCGCCGGAGGGCGATCTCGGCGCAGGCGGTCTTTTCGCGTCACCCCTGGGCAAGCGTCCTGATCGATTCGCGCGAGAGCTCCGGCGTCGAGAGACTGCGCTACTTCGAGTGGGTGATCGGGACGCTCCGGCGCGCCGGGTTCTCCGTCGAGCTGGCGGCGCGCGCGTTCTCCGTCCTCGACAGCTACATCTACGGGTTCGGACGGCAGCGGTCCCACATGGCGGCCGGAAGCGGAGCCGAGCCCGAGGACATGGCGGAGGCCTTCTTGCGCGCGATCCCCGCCGATGAGTACCCGTACCTCAGGGAGCTCATCGTCGAGCACGCGATGGACTCCGGCTACGACGACGGAGCCGACCTCGAGTTCGGGCTCGACCTCATTCTCGATGGCCTGCAGCGGCTGCTGGTCACTCCTCCATCGCGGGGCCGCTCCGGCGGCTCCTGAGGATCAGCCACACCGCCAGCGCGACGACGACGAGCACCGCCACGACGATGGCGACCCACAGCCCGAGATTGGAGGAGGCGCTTTCGGCCGCTACCTTGGGCGTGAGCTCCGAGTACGGCAACGGCATCGACGCGGCCAGGAACGCCGCCCCGTTGCCGTTGTTGGAGCGCGACCAGCCGTCCCACTTGTCAGTGCGGTACGCCTCCAGCTTGAACGGGAAGACGGTGGTGATGCCCGGGGAGTCTTCGTACATCACCGCCTGCATCTGCTTGATGTAGTCGGCGCGCAGGTCCGGGTCCATCTCGGAGGCTTGCAGCGTGTCCAACCTGTCGTACTCGGCGTTCGACCAGGCGTACTCGTTCCAACCCTCGATCTGCGCGGTCGTGTAGCAGGTGAGCGACTGGCCGGGGTCGATGTAGCCGTCCCAGCTCCAGAGGTAGGCGTCGAAGTCGGGCACGAACGTATCGCCCTCGTAGGCCCAGAGGTTGTCGAAGTAGACGCCCTCGTCCTGGACGCTGAGCGCGACGTCCACGCCGACGTCCTTCCACCAGCCGGCGATGAGCTTGCCGGCGCGCTGCGACTCCGGCGACTCGGCCGGGGCCCACAGGCGGATCTTGATCGGCTTGCCCTTGAACTCCCTGACGCCGTCGCCGTCCGAGTCCGTGTATCCGGCCTCGTCGAGGAGGGCATTGGCCTGCGCGGGGTCGAAGTCCCGTGCCTCGCCCTCCGCCGGCGCCCAGGCGTAATCCGGGTCACTCCAGTTGTCCGGCGGCATGAACGTGTAGCCGGGCCATGCATGGCCGCTGTAGGCGAGCTCGACGATCTTGTCGCGGTTCATCGCGTACTCCAGGGCGGCCCGGAAGTCCTTGTCCAGCAGGACCGGGTGGCCCTTGGACTCGCCCTCGTAGCAGTTGAACCCGACGTAGTCCCAGTTGAACCAGCTGTACTCGATCGCCTCGATGCCCTCGGTCGCCTTGAGCGGGTCGAACTGCGCCGGCGGGAAGAGGTAGGCGGCGTCGAGGCTGCCGCTCTTCAGGTCCTGGACCATCGTGTCGCCGTTCTGGTAGACCACGAAGATGAGCTCGTCGACCGTCGGCGCGCCGAGGTAGAAGTCCTCGTAGGCCTCCATGCGCAGGTAGCGCTCCTTCTTCCACTCGACGACCTGGTAGGGGCCGCTGCCGATGCAGGGCGGGTCGTTCTGGAAGGTCTGGCTCGCCTCCTTGGCGCTCATCTTGCCCCAGATGTGCTCGGGGAGGCAGGGGATCCAGAGCGTGGGCATGTTGGCGACGGGCTTCTCGCAGATGACCTTGTACGTGAGGTCGTCGACGGCCTCCACCCGCTCGATCCCGGCGACGAAGCTGATGTAGGCGGCGATCTCGTTCTCGATGATGAAGTTGTAGGTGAAGGCGACGTCCTCGGACGTGATCGGCTCCCCGTCGTGCCAGGTCATGCCCTCGTTCATGGCGAACGTCCACTCCAGCCCGTCGTCGCTGACCTCCCAGCTCTTGGCAATGCCCGAGTCGTCGGGCTTGAGGGTCTCCCAGTCCCGGCCGACCATCAGGAGATACTCCTGGGCGTAGATCTCGTAGACGTTGTTCGTCCAGCCGATGAGCGGGTTGAGGTTGTCGATGTCGCCCATCCAGCCGATCTTGAGGACGACCTTCTCGTCGCTCGCGGGCGTGCTGCCGTCCTCGCCCCGCGCGACTCCGGCTCCGACGAGCGCGGCCAAGCCGAGGGCCGCGAGCGCGCACAGGAGTCCGATCCACCGGGTCTTTCGCTTGAGAGTCTGCATGGGCGTCTCCCCCTGACCGGTCCCACGTTGACCGCGGTCCACGAGCACGCACGCCGGGGCCGCCTCACCTCATGGTGGCCCACAGAGCGCGCGGAAGCAACGTCTACGGTCACTCAAGCCGGGGAGGCGACGCCGTCCGTGCTCGCGTCGCGCTGTCGCTTCACCGCGCCAGGACCTTCAGGAAGGCCGCCAGATGGTTGTAGCTGCCGTCGATGAGGTTGCCGTAGACGTTCTGGATGTCGGCATGGTTGGTCCGCTGCAAGCAGGCGCCGAGGTCCTCGATGTCGAGCTCCTCGATCGCCACCCCGACCTCCAGGGCATCGTGGAGGGATAGACGGCCTTGGGCCACGAGGTCGTCGTAGAGTCCTTGCAGATCGTGGTTGGTGAACTCGCCCGGGACGTCGGGCTCCGCGGGGTCCGCCACCTCGTAGCGGTCCAGGAGATCCCTGATGGCGA
>DASUMX010000064.1:0-3862 GCA_036277455.1 Thermoleophilia bacterium | reverse complement strand
GGCGCGACGGCGCCGCTGAAGATCTCGGTGAGGCGGGCGCCCGACTGGGTGTGCGAGAGCGCCAGCGTCACCCTCGGCCTGACCTGGATGACGACCGAAGCGCTGGAGACGCCGGCGGCCTCGGCGTGCCACGAGGCGTTGAACCGGGGCGAGACGGTCGTCTGGTAGAGGCCCTGGCCGTTCGTGACCGCGGTGCCGCCGTCGCGGGTCACGCCGCCGCGGGTCTCGCGGAGGGTGACGGTGGCGCCCGCCACCGGGTCGCCGTCGGAGGTCAGGAAGCCGGACACGGAGACGGCCCTCGCGTAGCGCACCATCGTGAGGCGCGGGGTGAAGGTCACCGCCGTGGCGGAGCCGGTGTGGACGGCCTGCGACGGGCGAGCTTCGCGGGCGGCGGCCGGCGCCGCCGCGCACGTGAGGATGACGGTCGCGAGGACGACGGTGCAGAATGCGCGCCGGAACATGGTGGCCCCCCAACAGACGCGGATTGGTCGCGCTCATTCTAGCAGAGTGGGCGCAGGGCCGGCGGCGATGCTTGCGCCTGCACGTACGCGTGGCGTAGACTCTCCGGACCATGCGTCGCCGTGCCACAAGCGAGACACGCCGGGAGGCCCACATTGGGGTACGCGCCCGCGACCTCTCCCTCCTCGGCTGCCTGCTGCTGCTCCCCCTCCGGGGGGATGCGTAGACACCTGCGGCCTGCACGGCCACCCTCGGATCACACCCGGATCCACGTTTCATCAGATGACGACGCATGCCTCGGGGGAGGTGGAGGTGACTCGTGAGTAGCACCAGGTACATCAGGATCTTCGACACGACACTGCGCGACGGCGAACAGGCGCCGGGCGCTACCTTGAACAGGGCCGAGAAGCTCGAGATCGCGCACCAGCTCGCCAAGCTGCGCGTGGATATCATCGAGGCCGGGTTCCCGGTCGCCTCACCCGACGACTTCGCGGCGGTCAAGGCGATCGCCACCGAGGTCGAGGGCCCGCGCATCGCGGGCCTGGCGCGGGCCATCGAGGAGGACATCCGGGTCTGCTGGGACGCGGTCAAGGGCGCCGGGGTGCCGCGCATCCACACGTTCATCAGCACCAGCCCGGTGCACATGCAGTACCAGATCAAGAAGACGCCGGACGAGGTGCTGGCCGACACGCGCGCCATGGTGACCCTGGCGGCCGAGCTGGTGCACGAGCACCCCGAGGCCGACCTGGAGTTCAGCGCCATGGACGCCAGCCGCTCCGACCCGGAGTTCCTGGCGCAGGTGCTCGACCTCGCGGTGCAGTGCGGCGCGACCACCATCAACGTGCCCGACACCGTCGGCTACGCGCTGCCGCTCGAGTTCGGCGACTTCATCCGCGAGCTCTACCGGCTGGCGCCCTCGCTGCACGACGTGCACGTGAGCGTGCACTGCCACAACGACCTGGGGCTGGCCACGGCCAACTCGCTCGCCGCCGTCCGGGCCGGCGCCACGCAGGTCGAGTGCGCCGTCAACGGCATCGGCGAGCGCGCCGGCAACGCCTCCCTCGAAGAGGTCGTGATGGCGATCCGCACGCGCGGCGAGTACTTCCAGAGCGAGACGGGCGTGGACACCAGGGAGATCGCCCGCACCAGCCGTCTCGTCAGCTCGCTGACCGGCTACGTCGTGCAGCGCAACAAGGCCATCGTCGGCCGCAACGCGTTCGCCCACGAGAGCGGCATCCACCAGGCCGGCGTGCTCAGCGAGGCGTCCACCTTCGAGATCATGACGCCCGCCGACGTCGGCCTCGCCGACAACGACCTCGTGCTCGGCAAGCACAGCGGGCGGCACGCGCTGCGCGCCAAGCTGGCCGAGCTCGGCTACACGCTGTCGGACGCCGAGCTCGGCGACGCGTTCAAGAAGTTCAAGGACGTCGCGGACAAGAAGAAGGCGGTCACGGTGCTGGACCTCGAGGCGCTGGTGAGCGAGGAGATCCGCGAGCGCGAGGACCACTTCACGCTCACGAGCTTCGTCAACCAGTCGGGCTCGGCGATCATCCCGACGAGCCAGGTCGAGGTGCTGGCGCGCGGCGAGGTCAAGAGGGGCCGCAGCTTCAGCAACGGCTCGGTGGAGAGCGTGTTCGCCGCCATCGACGACGCGGTGGGGATCAGCGGCAGCCTGGCCGACTACCAGGTCCGCGCCATCTCGTCCGGCAAGGACTCGCTCGCGGAAGTCCGCGTGTCGGTGGAGGTCAACGGCCGCTCGTTCAACGGGCAGGCCGTCAGTTTCGATGTGATGGAAGCCTCGGCGAAGGCCTACGTGAGGGCCGTCAACAACGCCGCGGCTGCAGGGGAGGTCTGATGGGCTCTACGATCACCGAGAAGATCCTCGCCCGCGCCGCGGGGCGCGACGAGGTGCACGCCGGCGACATCATCGAGGCGAAGATCGACCTCGCGCTGGCCAACGACATCACCGCGCCGCTGGCGATCGCCGAGTTCGAGAAGGCCGGGTTCGCCAAGGTCTGGGACCCGGCCCGGATCGCCCTGGTGCCGGACCACTTCACGCCCAACAAGGACATCAAGGCGGCGGGCCAGGTCAAGAAGGTGCGCGAGTTCGCGCGCAGGCACGAGATCGTCAACTACTTCGAGGTCGGGCGTGTCGGCATCGAGCACGTGCTGCTGCCCGACAGCGGCATGGTGGCGCCGGGCGACGTCGTCATCGGCGCCGACAGCCACACCTGCACCTACGGCGCCGTGGCCGCGTTCAGCAGCGGCGTCGGCAGCACCGACTTCGCCGCCGCCATGGCCTGGGGCCACGTGTGGCTGCGGGTGCCCGAGACGTTCAAGTTCGTCTACTCGGGCACGCCGGGCCCCTGGGTCACCGGCAAGGACCTCATGCTGCACACCATCGGCCTCATCGGCGTGGACGGCGCCCTGTACCAGGCGATGGAGTTCGCCGGCCCGGCCATCGAGGCGCTGTCCATGGACGAGCGCTTCACCATGTGCAACATGGCGATCGAGGCCGGCGGCAAGAGCGGCATCGTCGGCTTCGACGACAAGACGACCGCGTATCTCCAGAGCCGTCCGGACGGCAGCCGCGCGCGCACGGCCGGTCAGGTGTTCGCCGGCGACCGCGACGCGGACTACGCCAGGGTGCTCGAGATCGACGCCTCCGCCGTGCAGCCCACGGTGAGCAAGCCGCACCTGCCGAGCAACACGGCCGCCGCCGCCGACTGCGGCGACATCGCCATCGACCAGGTCGTCATCGGCAGCTGCACCAACGGCCGCATCGCCGACCTGCGCCAGGCGGCGAGCATCCTGCGCGGCAAGCAGGTCCACCCGGACGTGCGCTGCATCATCCTGCCGGGCACCCAGGACGTCTGCCTCGAGGCCATCGCCGACGGCACCATGCAGGCGCTCATCGAGGCCGGCTGCGCCTTCAGCACGCCCACCTGCGGCGCCTGCCTGGGCGGCCACATGGGCGTCCTCGCCGAGGGCGAGCGCGCCGTGGCCACCACCAACCGCAACTTCGTCGGCCGCATGGGCCACACCGGCGCCGAGGTCTACCTGGCGAGCCCGTACGTGGCCGCCGCCTCCGCACTGGCCGGCCACATCGCCACCCCCGAAGAGGTCGGCGCCGTGAAGGGAGGCTCGCGATGATCTTCGAGGGCACCGTGCACAAGTACGGCCGGGACGTGGACACCGACGTCATCATCCCGGCCCGCTACCTCAACACCAACGACCCGGACGAGCTGGCCTCGCACGCGATGGAGGACATCGACGCCGGGTTCGTGGACCGCGTCCAGCAGGGCGACATCATCGTCGCCGACGAGAACTTCGGCTGCGGCAGCTCGCGCGAGCACGCTCCGGTGGCGATCCGCTACTCAGGCGTGAGCTGCGTGGTCGCGTC
>DASUMX010000063.1:0-29506 GCA_036277455.1 Thermoleophilia bacterium | reverse complement strand
GCGCTGCGTCACTGTCTGCAACGAGGTCCAGCACGTCGGCGGGCTGTTCGCCCAGGGACGGGGGTTCGCCACGCTGATCGGCCCCGCCTTCGCCCAGGACCTCAGCGAGGTGGTGTGCGTGCAGTGCGGCCAGTGCGCCGCCGTCTGCCCCGTCGGGGCGATCACCGAGCGCAACCAGATCGACCAGGTCTGGGACGCGCTCGAGGACCCGACCAAGACGGTCGTCGTCCAGACTGCGCCGGCGATCCGCGCCGCCCTCGGCGAGTGCTTCGACTATGCGCCGGGCACCCTCGTGACCGGCAAGATGGTCACCGCCCTGCGCCGCATGGGCTTCGACGCGGTGTTCGACACCGACTTCACCGCCGACCTCACCATCCTCGAAGAGGGCACCGAGCTGCTCGTGCGCCTCAAGAAGGCGCTCGTCGACGGCGAAGAGGTGGCGCTGCCGCAGTTCTCGAGCTGCTCGCCGGGCTGGATCAACTACATGGAGCACTTCAACCCGGACATGCTCGCCAACCTGAGCACCTGCAAGAGCCCGCAGCAGATGTTCGGGGCGGTCGCCAAGACCTACTACGCCGAGAAGATCGGCGTGAAGCCGGAGGACATGGTCGTGGTCTCGGTCATGCCCTGCACCGCCAAGAAGTACGAGGCCGCACGCCCGGAGATGAACGACAGCGGCGTCCGGGACGTCGACATCGTGCTCACCACGCGTGAGCTCGGCGCGTTCATCAAGCAGGCCGGCATCGACTTCCGCAGCCTGCCCGACGAGAAGATGGACGCGCCGCTGGGCATCAGCACCGGCGCCGCCGACATCTTCGCCAACACCGGCGGCGTCATGGAGGCGGCCCTGCGCACGGCGTGGGAGATCGTCACCGAGACGCCGTTCCCCTTCCCCAACCTGCACGTCGCGCCCATCGAGGGTCTCGAGGGCGTGAAGGTCGCCTCCGTCAAGGTCGAGGGGGCCAAGGGAGACTGGGCGTTCCTCGAGGGAGCCGACCTCAAGGTCGCCGTGGCTCACGGCCTCGGCAACGCGCAGAAGGTCATCGACCAGGTGAAGAACGGCGAAGCCGAGTACCACTTCGTCGAGGTCATGACGTGCCCCGGCGGCTGCATCGGCGGCGGCGGGCAGCCGCGCTTCACGACCAACGAGGTGCGCCTGAAGCGCATCGAGGCGATCTACAAGGAGGACGAGGGACGCGAGCTGCGCAAGTCGCACGAGAACCCCGCCGTCTGCGCCCTGTACGAGGAGTATCTCGGGGCGCCCTGCGGCGAGATCTCGCACCGCCTCCTGCACACGCACTACTTCGAGCACGACCGCGTCTGAACCGCGGCGCACGCAAGACGGCGGCCGGGCGCGTGGGCGGCGCGCCCGCGAGGCGGCCCCGGGTGACCGGGGCCGCCTCCGGGGCCGCCGCGAGGCGGACCCCGCTATTGAGCTGCAAAGCAGCTCAGCTGGCGGTGCCCCGAAGGCACAGCGACTATACTGAGGACGAGCCATGAGCGCGGAGCACAAGCAACAGATCCTCATCGTCGACGACGACTTCGACTTCCTCGAGATCAACCGCTTCATCCTCGAGGGAGCCGGCTACCGCGTGGTCACCGCCACCAATCCCGCCGAGGCCCAGGCGCGCATCGACGCGGAGGCGCCGGACCTGGTCATCACCGACCTCATGATGACCAGCATCGACGCCGGGTTCACCTTCGCCGCCGCGCTCAAGAGCGACCCGAGCACCGCCGACGTGCCGGTCATCATCAGCACGTCGGTGAGCAGCGCGCTCGGCCTGAACTTCCGCCCAGACTCCGCCGAGGACCTGGCCAAGATGAACGTCGACGCCTACTTCGACAAACCCATCGACGCGCAGGCGTTGCTGGCCAAGGTCGGCGAGTTGCTCGCCGCCCGCGGCTGACGCCTGCCGGGTGCCTGCCATGAACGAGGAGACCGTCCCCTACCTCCAGCTCGTCACGACCATCCGGGAGAAGTGCCGCCGGTGCTACACCTGCGTGCGCGAGTGTCCCGCCAAGGCCATCCAGATCGAGGACGGCCAGGCGAGCGTCATCCAGACGCGCTGCATCGGCTGCGGCAACTGCGTCACCGTCTGCAGCCAGAACGCCAAGCAGGTGCTCAGCGGCATCGAGGCGGCTGAGGAACTGCTCGCCGGCGACGCCCCCGTCGCGGCGATCGTGGCGCCGAGCTATCCGGCCGAGTTCACGGAGTGCGGCACGGGCGGCCTGGTCGGCGCCCTCCGCGAGCTCGGGTTCGCCAGCGTCCACGAGGTGAGCTTCGGCGCCGACCTCGTCGCCGCGGAGTACGCCCGCCTGCTCGAGCAGGACGACGGGCGTCACATCGCCACCACCTGTCCGGCGGTGGTCAGCTACGTGCGCAAGTACCACCCCGACATCCTCGACCGGCTCGCGCCCATCGTCTCCCCCATGCTGGCGATCGCGCGCGTGCTGCACAAGAAGCACGGGCCCGACCTCAGGATCGTGTTCATCGGGCCCTGCATCGCCAAGAAGGGCGAGGCGCGTTACGAACAGTTCGAGGGCGAGGTCCACGCGGCGCTCACCTACGTGGAGCTCCGCACCCTGCTCGCCGCGCGCGGCGTCGGCCTCACCTCCCGCGACCGGGCCGGCGACGACTTCGACCCGCCGCACGGCAGCCTCGGCGCCCTCTTCCCCATCACCCGCGGGATGCTGCAGGCCGCCGACCTCGACGAGGACCTTCTGAGCGGCGACATCGTGAGCGCCGACGGCCGCCAGAACCTGGTGGAGGCGATCACCGACTTCGAGCACGGCGACACCGAGGCGCGGCTGCTGGACATCCTCTGCTGCGAGGGCTGCATCATGGGCGCCGGCTTCAGCTGCGAGGAGCCGGTGTTCAAGCGCCGCTCGGACGTCAGCGCCGAGACCCGCGCCCGTCAGGCCGCCTTCGACCAGGCGGCCTGGGAGGCCGCCGTCGCCGAGTTCGCCGACGTCGACCTCTCGCGCACCTTCGCGCCCTTCGACCAGCGCTTCGACGACATGCCGTCCGGGACGGAGGTCGAGGAGATCCTCGCGCGCATGAACAAGCACACCGACGCGGACGAGCTCGACTGCGGCGCCTGCGGCTACGACACCTGCCGGCACCACGCGGTGGCCATCTGGCAGGGCCTGGCCGAGGTCGAGATGTGCCTGCCCTACTCCGTCGAGGAGTTGCGCAAGACCGTCGACGAGCTGCAGCAGTCCAACCTCTCCCTGGAGACGACCAAGGAGGCGCTGGTCAAGAGCGAGAAGCTCGCCAGCATGGGCCAGCTCGCCGCCGGTATCGCCCACGAGGTCAACAACCCGCTCGGCATCCTCCTGCTGCACGCCAACCTGCTGCTGGAGGACTGCGAGGACGACCCCGACGTCTCGGCCGACGTCAAGCTCATCGTCGACCAGGCCAACCGCTGCAAGAAGATCATCTCCGGCCTGCTCAACTTCGCCCGGCAGAGCCGGGTGGTGCGCCAGCCGACGGACCTGACCCACCTGGTGGCCGAGGTGCTGCGCACCATCCCCGTGGCCGAGGGCGTCTCGGTCGAGGTGGTCGACGACCTCGAGGACCCCATCGCCGAGCTCGACGGCGATCAGATCGTCCAGGTGCTCACCAACCTGCTCACGAACGCGCAGCACGCCATGCCCGACGGCGGCACCATCGTGGTCACGGTCGACGGCACCCCCGAGAACGTCCTCCTCTGCGTGCGGGACGAGGGCACCGGCATCCCCGCCGAGAACATCGGCAAGCTCTTCAGCCCGTTCTTCACGACGAAGCAGGTCGGCAAGGGGACGGGCCTCGGCCTGGCCGTCACGCACGGCATCGTCAAGATGCACCGCGGCCAGATCACGGTGGAGTCCAACGCCGATCCGGCCGCCGGCCCCACCGGCACCACGTTCTGCATCTCCCTCCCGCGGTACGAGGCGGAGACGGACGTGCCCGCCAGCCTGCAGGAGATCACCGGGAGCTAGCGCGATGAACCCCGACCCGACAGCCCGCGAGAGCCTCATGGACCCGCAACAGGCCACGCTCAAGGTGGTCATGGTCGACGACGAGGAGGCGCTCTGCCTCGGCGTGCGCCGCATCATCCAGAAGTACAGGGTGCACGTCGCCGACGTGCTCGTCGACGCCGACTACGAGTTCCGCTACTTCACCAGCGGCGAGGACTACCTCGCGTGGCTCGGCGAGGGCGGCGAGGTCGACCTCCTGCTGCTCGACCTCAAGCTGCCGGGCGTCGGCGGCATGGACGTCCTCGACGCCATGAGCGCCCAGGGCCGCGAGGTCCTCACCATCATGATCACGGCCTACGCGACCTTCGAGACGGCCGTCAAGGCCACCAAGCTCGGCGCCTACGACTTCCTCGCCAAGCCCTTCACGCCCGAGGAGCTCCGGTACGCCCTGCGCAAGGCGACGAGCCAGCTCATCCTGAGCAAGCAGGCGCGCAAGCTGGCGGAGGAGAAGCGCGAGATCCGCTTCAACTTCATCTCGGTGCTCGCGCACGAGCTCAAGGCGCCGCTCAACGCAGTCGAGGGCTACCTCAACATCCTGCGCACCACCGAGGCCGACCAGAACCTGCAGATGGTGGAGCGCAGCATCGTGCGCGTGGACGGCATGAAGAAGCTCATCATGGACCTGCTCGACCTCACGCGCATCGAGTCCGGCCAGCGCGAGCGCGTCATCAAGCGCGTGGACCTGCGTGAGCTCGCGAAGGCGTCCATGGAGCTGTTCGCCGTCGACGCGGAGCGCCGCGGCATCACCGTCGAGCTGGAGGACGGCGCGGACATCGAGCTCCTCGCCGACCCGGGCGAGGTCGAGATCGTCTTCAACAACCTCATCTCCAACGCGGTCAAGTACAACCGCGACGGCGGCTCCGTGAAGGTCAGGCTGAGCCGCAGGGGCGGCGCCGTGACCGTGACCGTGAGCGACACCGGCATCGGCCTCAGCGCGGAGGAGGCGGGCAAGCTGTTCAACGAGTTCACGCGCATCAAGAACCAGCAGACGGTCAAGATCCTCGGCAGCGGCCTGGGACTCAGCACGGTGCGCAAGATCGCCAACATGTACGACGGAGAGGCCAAGGTCTCGAGCGAGCCCGGCGTGGGCAGCACCTTCACGGTGACGCTGCACGACGCGCCGCCGGCGGGCGCGGCGCCGGCCCGGGAGCCTGCCGCCGACGCCGCCGTCCCGGCGGCTCCGCAACTCTGAAGCGCCCCTTCTTCGCTCTCCGTGAGCCGGTTTCGTTCGTGTTCGAAAGTGTGCGATACTAACCAGCGACGCTCGTGACCTCTTGCACAAGCGGCCGCGATGCGTTAGAAACTGCGCGTATGTGAGGCCAAGTAGAACGTGGATCCTGTGGAGTGAGCGGCCAGCACCGAGCGTCACCTCTTCTGCCCGTCCCTGTCTTCCCCGCGCCTGCCGTGGGGTCCTGCGTGGCGGGCGTGGAGCGGCGAGCGGCGGCCGCGTGGGCGCGCCATCCGGCGCGCCCGGGGGAACGGCAACGGACCGAAGGAGTGCGTGGTGCCCAAGATTCTCATCGTTGACGACGACCCGGACATCGTCGATGCCGGACGCCTGGTCCTCGAGCGTGAGGGCTACGAGGTCGTCGGCGCGCCCAACCGCGCCGACGGCATGAAGAAGCTCGAGGAGATCAAGCCCGACCTCCTCATCCTCGACGTCATGATGGAAGAGCCGGACGACGGCCTGCGCATGGCGCGCGAGATCCGCAAGAACGGCAACGAGGTGCCGATCATCATGCTCACCAGCGTCAACGCCGCCATGGGCCTCAACATCGACAAGGACGGCGAGATCGTCCCGGTCGACGAGTTCCAGCCCAAGCCGGTCGAGCCGCAGACGCTGGTGGCCAAGGTCAAGAAGCTCCTCGAGCAGTGAGAGAGGTCTCCAGATGCCAGTGACCATGACCGATCAAGACCAGCTCAGAGCCGACGTCGAGGCCCTGGTCGAGAAGCTCGGCCCCGGCAGGAGCTCTCTCATCCCGATCCTCGCGGATGTCAAGAGGCGCTTCCACGAGGTCGACTCCGAGTCCATGCAGACCATCGCCGACGTCCTCGACATCCACCCTGTGGAGGTCTACAGCGTCGCCTCCTTCTACGCCTTCCTGCACGGCGCCCCGACGGGGCAGTTCGTGATCCGGCTCTGCGGCACGCTCTCGTGCGACTTCGCCGGCAAGGACGCCGTCGCCGACGCCCTCACGGACGCGCTCGGCGTCGGCTTCGACCAGACCACCGACGACGGGCTCTTCACCCTCGAGTGGGCAAGCTGCGTCGGCATGTGCGACCAGGGCCCCGCCCTGCTCGTGAACGACGAGGTCCACACGCGGGTGACCCCGGACGCGGCGCGCGAGATCGTCGCCGCCTGCCGGGCCGCGGCCGTGGCCAAGGAGGGCTGAGCGATGCCCGCGACGATCGAGACGCAGGGCAACGCCCTCACCTACGAGACCATCGAGCCCGAAGCCGGGCTCAAGGCGGCGCTCGCCATGAGCCGCGCCGACCTGGTCGACTTCGTCCGCGACAGCGACCTCAAGGGCCGCGGCGGCGCCGGCTTCCCCACCGGCATGAAGTGGGGTTTCTGCGCGGCGGAGAAGGCCGACCAGAAGTACATCATCTGCAACGCCGACGAGGGCGAGCCCGGCACCTTCAAGGACAGGGTCATCCTCACGCGGTTCGCCGACCTCGTGATCGAGGGCATGACCATCGGCGGCCGCGCCATCGGCGCGACGCTCGGCATCATCTACCTGCGCGCCGAGTACACCTACCTGCGCCCGCACCTCAACGAGGTCATCCAGAAGCGGCGCGGCCAGGGCCTGCTCGGGCACGACATCATGGGCGTCGAGGGCTTCGACTTCGACATCCTCGTCGCCATGGGCGCCGGGGCCTACGTGTGCGGCGAGGAGACGGCCCTCATCGAGAGCCTCGAGGGCTTCCGCGGCGAGCCGCGCAACCGCCCGCCGTTCCCGGTGGTCGCCGGCCTGCTCAACAACCCCACCGTGGTGAACAACGTGGAGACGCTCGCCTCCGTGGCGGCGATCTTCGCCAAGGGCTGCGACTGGTTCAAGACCTTCGGCACCGACAAGTCGAGCGGCTACAAGCTCTTCAGCATCAGCGGCGACTGCGAGAAGCCCGGCGTCTACGAGTTCCCGTGGGGCATCACCGTGGCCAGCCTGCTCGAAGAGGTGGGCGGGACCGGCGCCAAGGCCGTGCAGATCGGCGGCGCCAGCGGCGTGTGCATCCCCGCCAAGGACTTCACGCGCGCGCTGGCGTTCGAGGACGTCCCCACCGGCGGCTCGGTGATGGTCATCGGCCCCGACCGCGACATCCTCGACGTGGCCGAGAACTTCCTCGACTTCTTCGTCGAGGAGAGCTGTGGCCAGTGCACCCCCTGCCGTCTGGGCAACGCCCAGATGCTCAGGGCGGTCAAGCTCCTCAAGACGGGCGAGTGCCCGCCCGAGTTCCTCGCCAGCGTCAAGGCGCTCGGCGCCACCATGCAGGTCGCCTCGAAGTGCGGCCTCGGGCAGACCAGCCCGAGCGCCTTCCTCTCCATCCTCGAGGGCTTCGACGACGAGATCGCAAACCGCGCCGTGAGCGCCTGACGAGAGCGAGGGAGTGAGCATGAGCAACCCCACCACGCCGATCCATCGCGCGCCGCTCTCGCAGCAGCACCGGCGCGTCATCACCACCACCAGCCCGGACGCCATCGGCGCCCAGGTGAGCGTCACCATCGACGGCGTCGACGCCAAGGTCCCCTTCGGCGTCACCATCCTCGAGGCCGCCAGGAACGCCGGGGTCAAGATCCCGACGCTGTGCGACCATCCCGACCTCGACGTGGCCGGCGTCTGCCGCATGTGCGTCGTGGAGGTCGAGGGCCAGCGTACGCTGCAGCCCGCCTGCACCTTCCCGGTCGTCAACGCGATGAAGGTCAACACGCACAGCCGCAAGGTGCGCATGGCGCGCAAGCACGTGCTCGAGCTGCTCCTCAGCGAGCACTGCGGCGAGTGCTACAGCTGCGTGCGCAACGGCAACTGCGAGCTGCAGTCGCTGGCCGAGGAGTACGGCATCACCGCGTTCCCCTTCGGGCATCCCGAGGAGCCGCTGTTCGAGCAGGACACCTCGAGCTACAGCGTGATGCGCGACATGAACAAGTGCATCCGCTGCCGCCGCTGCATCCGCACCTGCATCGACATCCAGGAAGTGGGCGTGCTCGAGGCCGTCGGCCGCAGCAACAAGGTCACCATCGAGACGTTCGAGGACATGCCGCTCGGCACGGCCGTCTGCATCAACTGCGGCCAGTGCGTCAACCGCTGCCCGGTCGGCGCCCTGTACGCCAAGGACGAGACCGACGCCGTGTGGGCCGCCATCGACGACCCGGACAGGCACGTCGTCATCCAGACGGCCCCCGCGCCGCGCTCGGCCATGGGCGAGCTGTTCGGCCTCGAGCCGGGCACGCCGGTCACCTTCGAGATGAACACGGCCCTGCGCCGCGCCGGCTTCGACAAGGTGTTCGACACCAACTTCACCGCCGACCTCACGATCATCGAGGAGGGCACCGAGCTCATCCTGCGCCTGTACAAGGCCCTCGTGGAGAAGGACGAGAGCGTGGCCCTGCCGCAGTTCACCAGCTGCTCGCCGGGCTGGGTCAAGTACCTCGAGCACTTCTACCCCGAGTACCTGCCCAACGCCTCGAGCGCCAAGAGCCCGCAGCAGATGTTCGGCGCGCTCATCAAGACCTACTACGCCGACAAGCTCGGCCTCGACCCCGAGAAGATCGTGAGCGTCGCGCTCATGCCCTGCTCGGCGAAGAAGTTCGAGTGCAACCGGCCGGAGATGCGCGACTCCGGCTTCCAGGACGTCGACTACGGGCTCACCACGCGCGAGCTCGGCAAGATGTTCAAGGAGGCCGGGCTCCACGTGCCGAGCCTGCCGAAGAGCGACTTCGACGACCCGTTCGGCTCGGCCACCGGCTCCGGCGTCATCTTCGGCGCCACCGGCGGCGTGATGGAGGCTGCTCTGCGCACCGTCATCGAGATGGTCACCGGCGAGAAGATCGAGAGCATCTACGACCACGGCGACATCATCCCGGTGCGTGGCTTCGAGGGCGTCAAGTACGCCGAGATCACCGTTCCCAAGGTCGGTCCGGTGCCCGAGATCGTCGCGCACCTCGTGCCCGATTGGGACTGGCTGGACGGCGCCACCCTCAAGGTCGCCGTGGCGCACGGCACCGCCAACGCCAAGAAGGTCATGGACGACATCAAGGCCGGCGGCAAGTTCAGCGAGTGCCACTTCATCGAGTTCATGGCCTGCCCGGGCGGCTGCCTGGGCGGCGGTGGCCAGCCGATCCCGACCAGCGCCGACATCCGCGCCGCGCGGGCCAAGGCCATCTACTCGGAGGACTCGGCCTACGCCGTGCGCAAGTCGCACGAGAACCCGGCCGTGCTCGCCACGTACGGCGAGTTCCTCACCGACGGCCCGTGCGGCCACAAGAGCCACAAGCTGCTGCACACCGAGTACACCGCCCGCGGCAAGCACATGCCGCAGAGCTGAGCGGACCCTCGCCGGCGGCCGGGCTGACCTCTCGCCGAGGCAGCCCGGCCGCCCGGTCGAGGTACACTTGAGGCCGATGGCCAAGGAACCCCAGCAGACGCAACGCCCCGCCGTCACCTACGTCGACCCGTTCCGCGACGGCGCCGCCCTCAAGCCCATCGGCGCCGAGGCGCGGACGCTGCTGCGCACCGTCAACCAGAAGATCGCCGCCCGCCCCTCCCTGCGCGCCATCGTCGACTACCTGTTCGACAACACCCAGGTCCTCATCCCGTGCGACCGTATGGGCCTCGCCTTCGTCGACGAGAAGGGCGAGTACGTCACCAGCTACTACAACCGCGCCGCCTACGAGAAGCTGTACGTCAAGCAGGGCTACCGCGAATCGCTGCTGGGCAGCTCCCTGCTCGAGGTCCTCCGCGGCGGGCTGCCGCGCATCATCGGCGACCTGGAGGCCTACGGGCACGAGCACCCCCGCAGCCGCTCGACGCGCCTGCTCGTGCGCGAGGGCGTACGCTCCAGCCTCACCTGCCCGCTCAGCGTAGAAGGCAGGGTGGTCGGGTTCATCTTCCGCAGCTCCCGCGCGCCGCACGCGTACGGGCCGCAGCACATCGAGCTGCAGATGGCGATCACCGAGCGGCTCAGCCAGGCGGTGGAGAAGGCTTGGCGCATCGAGCAGCTGGAGGAGGCCAACTACGCCTACACACAGATGCTCGGGTTCGTGAGCCACGAGCTCAAGAGTCCCGTCGCGTCCATGGTGACGGACGCCCAGATCCTCGCCCAGGGCTATCTGGGCGACCTCACGCCGGAGCAGCGCGCCAAGGTCGAGAGCATGGCGCGCAAGGGGCAGTACCTGCTCAGCCTCGTGCGCGAGTACCTCGACCTCGCGCGCGTCGAGGGCGGCGAGCTCAAGCTCGCCACCCGCTCCCGCGTCGACGTCATGAACGAGGTCCTCGAGGAGGCCGTGGACCTGGTGCGCCCGCAGTCCGACGCGCACGGCATGCACCTCATGGTGTGCATGCCCTCCCCGGCGCTGCCGCCGGTGTGCTGCGACCCGACGCTGCTGCGCATCGTCACCGTCAACCTGCTGGACAACGCCATCAAGTACGGCAACGAGGGCGGCGACATCCGCGTGAAGGCCGAGGTGCTCGTGGACCGCAAGCACGGCGAGCGCCTGCGCATCAGCGTGTGGAACAGCGGGCCGGGCTTCAGCCAGTCGCAGCAGGACAAGCTGTTCCGCCGCTTCTCGCGACTGGACGACCCGGCGCTCAAGAGCCGCCGCGGGACCGGCGTCGGCCTCTACAACTCGTGGCGCATCGTCCAGCTGCACGGCGGGCGCATCACGGCCGACTCCAAGCACGGCGAGTGGGCCGAGTTCAGCTTCGAGATCCCGGCTACGGCGGACTGCGCCGAGCCTTCAGCTGTCGACCCGAGGGAGTAGCTCATGACAGCCGTGGTTGAGACAGGCGCGTTCATCGACGAGGCCGCCATCGCGCAGGCGATGCAGGCGTCCGCGACCAAGGACGCCGTGCGCGTGCGCGAGATCCTCGCCAAGGCGAGCGAGCTCGACGGGCTCGACATGGACGAGGTCGCCGTCCTCTCGTCGGTGAGCGATCCGGAGCTGCTGGCAGAGCTGTTCACCACGGCGCGCGAGTGCAAGGAGGCCATCTACGGCCAGCGCCTCGTGCTCTTCGCCCCGCTGTACATCAGCAACCTCTGCAACAACGACTGCCTGTACTGCGCCTTCCGCGTGCGCAACAAGGAGCTCAAGCGCCGCGCGCTCACGCAGCAGGAGATCCGCCACGAGGTGGAGCTGCTCGTCGACCAGGGGCACAAGCGCATCCTCCTGGTGGCCGGCGAGTCGTACCCCAAGGACGGCGGCTTCCAGTACGTGCTCGACAGCATCGGGACCATCTACGACGTCAAGCGCGGCAACGGCGAGATCCGCCGCGTCAACGTCAACGTCGCCCCCCTCCCCGTGGACCAGTTCCGCGAGCTCAAGGCCTCCGGCATCGGCACGTTCCAGCTCTTCCAGGAGACGTACCACCGCGAGACCTACCGCGCCGTCCACATCGGCGGCAAGAAGAGGGACTTCGACTGGCGCGTCACCGGCATGCACCGCGCCATGGAGGCCGGCATCGACGACGTCGGCATCGGCGTGCTCTTCGGGCTCGCCGACTGGCGTTACGAGATCCTCGCCATGCTGCAGCACATCCACGAGCTCGAGCGCGCCTACGGCGTCGGCCCGCACACGATCAGCGTGCCGCGCCTCGAGCCGGCCAGCGGCTCCGACATGGCCAGCCACCCGCCGCAGCCGGTCGGCGACATCGACTTCCGCAAGATCGTCGCCATCCTGCGGCTGGCCGTGCCGTACACCGGCATGATCCTGAGCACGCGCGAGACCGCCAACCTGCGCCAGGAGACCTTCGCCCTCGGCATCAGCCAGATCAGCGCCGGCAGCCGCACCAACCCCGGCGGGTACGAGGAGGACGAGGAGTTCGACGCGGCCCAGTTCCAGCTCGGCGACCACCGCTCGCTCGACGAGGTCATCCGCGACATCTCCGAGCTCGGCTTCATCCCGAGCTTCTGCACCGCCTGCTACCGCCTGGGCCGCACCGGCATGGACTTCATGGACCTCGCCAAGCCGGGCGACATCAGGCACCACTGCGACCCCAACGCCCTGAGCACGTACCTGGAGTACCTGATCGACTACGGCAGCCAGCAGACCCGCGCCGTCGGCGAGCAGGTCATCGAACAGAAGGTCGCGGAGATGGACCCCGTCCGCCGCGCCCACACGGAGAAGATGCTCGCGCAGGTGCGCGCCGGCAACCGCGACGTGCTCTGCTGAGCGCTCCCCCGGAGCGCTCCACGACCCCACGACCACGGAGGGAACCAGCGTGACCGACGACCACATCATCCTCGGCATCCACGTCACCGACAGGCTCCAGGAGGCGGGCGCCGTCCAGGCCGTCTTCACCGAGTTCGGCTGCAACATCAAGACACGCATCGGCCTTCACGACGTCGACGAGTCCTTCTGCTCGCCGAGCGGCGTCGTGCTGATCGAGTTCTTCGGCAGCGAGTCCGAGGCCGTCGCGATGGCCGAGAAGCTCAACGCCGTCGAGGGCGTGCACGTCCAGAAGATGGTGTTCGGCCACTGACCACGCGACGCCTCAGCGCATGACGGACGACGTCCGCATCGAGCGCGACCTGCTCGGGGAGGTCGCCGTGCCGGCGGGCAGCCTGCACGGCGCGCACACCGAGCGGGCGCTCGAGAACTTCCCGCTCGCCGGGCGCCCGGTGCACGTGGAGCTCGCCCGGGCGTTCGGCGTCGTCAAGCTCGCCTGCGCGCGCACCAACCGCGCGCTCGGCGTTTGGGGCGAGGACGAGCCCAAGGCCGACGCCATCGAGCGCGCCTGCCGCGAGCTCGGCGACGGCCTGCTCGACGAGCACATCGTCGCCGACCGCCTGCAGGGCGGCGCCGGGACGAGCACCAACATGAACGTCAACGAGGTGCTCGCCAACCGCGCCCTGCAGCTCCTCGGCGCGGCGCCCGGCGACTACGCCCGCGTCTCGCCGTCCGACGACCTCAACCTCCACCAGAGCACCAACGACACCTACCCCACCGCTCTGCGCCTCGCCGCCATCGAGCTCCTCCACCGGCTGGAGGAGCAGATCGTCTCCCTGCAGGAGGCGTTCCAGGCCAAGGAGCAGGAGTTCGCGCACGTGGTCAAGGTGGGGCGCACGCAGTACCAGGACGCCGTGCTCACCACGCTGGGCCGCGAGATGGGCGCCTACGCCGAGGCCCTCAACCGCGACCGCTGGCGCATCTACAAGTGCGAGGAGCGGCTGCGCGTGGTCAACCTCGGCGGCACGGCGATCGGCACCGGCTTCGCCGCCCCGCGGCAGTACATCTTCCGAGTGGTCGACGTGCTGCGCGAGCTCACCAGCATCGGGTTCGCGCGCGCCGAGAACCTCACGGAGGCGACGCAGAACGCGGACGTGTTCGTGGAGGTCTCGGGCATCCTCAAGGCGCATGCCGCCACGCTCCTGAAGATCTCGGGTGACCTGCGCCTCCTGAGCTCGGGTCCCGAGGCCGGGCTCGGTGAGATCCGGCTGCCGCGGCGCCAGGCCGGCTCCAGCATCATGCCCGGCAAGGTCAACCCGGTGATCCCCGAGGCCGTGAGCCAGGCGGCGCTGCTCGTGTTCGGCTACGACGCCACCATCGCCACCGCCGCCGGCCTCGGCAGCCTCGAGCTCAACGCGTTCCTGCCGCTCGTCGCCGACTGCCTGCTCGAGAGCCTGCGCCTGCTCGCCGGCGCCGACGACGTGCTCCGCCGGCTCTGCGTGGAGGGCATCGAGGCGGACGAGGAGCGCTGCGCCGCGCACGTGCGCGCGTCCAGCGCCGCGGCCACCGCGCTCGTCCCCGAGATCGGCTACGACGCCGCCTGCGACGTCGCCCGCCGCGCCCGGGAGCGCGGCGCGTCGATCCGCGACGTCGTCGTCGGCGACGGCGTCCTGACCGCCGCGCAGTACGAGGAACTGCTGACCGCCGAGGCCGTGTGCCGTCTGGGGACGCCCCAGACCCGCGGCCGCGGCGTGGAAGACTGAGCCGGAGGTGCTCGCGTGAGTCTCATGGAAGCACCGAAGGGCATGCGCCTGCACATCGGCATCTTCGGGCGCCGCAACGTCGGCAAGTCGAGCCTGCTGAACGCGATCACGCGCCAGGAGGTCAGCATCGTCAGCGACTTCGCCGGCACCACCACCGACCCGGTCGAGAAGCCGATGGAGTTGCTGCCGCTCGGCCCCGTGCTCTTCATCGACACCGCCGGGATCGACGACGTCGGCGTGCTCGGCGAGCTGCGCGCCAGGAAGACCACCCAGGTGTTCGACCGTACCGACCTCGGCGTGCTGGTCACCGAGGCCGGCAGCTGGGGGGAGTACGAGGACGGCATCCTGGATGAGTTCCTCGAGCGCAAGACCCCGATCGTCGTGGTCTTCAACAAGAGCGACCTCATCGACCGGCCGGCGCCGGTGAAGCGCCTGGAGGACCTGAAGATCAAGCCCGTGCTCACGGCGGCGAGCGCGGGCCGCGGCGTGCTCGACTTCCGCCAGGCGCTGCTCGACGCGGCGCCGCCGGACTTCATCGACAACCCCTCGATCCTCGGCGACCTCGTCAACAGCGGGGACCTCGCCGTGCTCGTGGTGCCGATCGACAAGGAGGCGCCGCGCGGGCGCCTGATCCTGCCGCAGGTGCAGAGCATCCGCGACCTCATGGACAGCGACGCCATGGCGCTCGTGGTGAAGGAGCGCGAGCTCCGCAACGCCATCGAGCGCCTCAACCGGCCGCCCAGGCTCGTGGTCACCGACTCGCAGGCGTTCCTCAAGGTGGCGGCCGACACGCCGCCCGAGGTGCCGATGACGAGCTTCAGCATCCTCTTCAGCCGCTTCAAGGGAGATCTCGTGAGCCAGGTGGAGGGCACCCTGGCCGTAGACGACCTCAAGAGCGGCGCCAGGATCCTCATCGCCGAGGCCTGCAGCCACCACCCCATCGCCGAGGACATCGGTCGCGTCAAGATCCCGCGCTGGCTGACGCAGTACGTGGGCGGCAGGCTCGACATCGAGCACATGCAGGGGCACGACTTCCCCGACGACCTCAGCAGGTGGGACCTCGTGATCCACTGCGGCGCCTGCACCTTCAACCGCCGGGCGATGCTGGGGCGCATCCTGCGCTGCCGCCAGCAGGGCGTGCCGATCACCAACTACGGCCTTGTGATCGCCTTCAGCCTCGGGATCCTCGAGCGCGCCCTGCAGCCGTTCCCGGCCGCCCTCGAGGCGCTGCGGGCGGCGCAGGCGCGGCGGGCCGGGCACGCCCCGGCGGAGCCGGTGACCGCCGGCCTGCCGGACGGCGCCGCCGTCGACGATCTCTGCTGACGTGAGCCGCCCCGCCGCCCCGCCGCTCGGCGTCGCCGACGCGCTCACGCGCGACGCCATCGAGTGGTGGCTGCGCGAGACCGACGAGGCGCGGCTGGAGACGCTGTGGGCCGCGGCGGACGAGGCGCGGCGCCGCTACGTCGGCGACGCCGTCCACCTCCGCGGCCTCGTCGAGGTGAGCAACTACTGCGTGCGCGGCTGCACCTACTGCGGCATCCGCGCAGGGAATCGCGGCATCCAGCGCTACCGCGTGAGCGAAGACGTGATCGTGGACTGCGCCCGCAAGGCGGTCGCGTTCGGCTATGGCACCCTGGTGATGCAGGCGGGTGAGGACTACGGCATCACCGCCGAGTGGATGGCCGGCGTGCTGCGCCGCATCCGCGCGGAGACGACCGTCTGGGCGATCACGCTGAGCCTCGGCGAGCGGCCGGACGAGGATCTCGCCCTCTGGCGCGAGGCCGGCGCCGACCGCTACCTCCTGCGCTTCGAGACCTCTGACGAGCAGCTCTACCGGCACATCCATCCCGACCTGCCGGGCAAGGTCAGCGACCGCATGCGCATCCTGCGCCGCCTGCAGGAGCTCGGCTACGAGGCCGGCACCGGCATCATGGTCGGCATCCCCGGCCAGACGCACGCCAGCGTCGCCGGCGACATCGAGCTGTTCCGCGGAATGGACATGGACATGATCGGCATCGGCCCCTACCTCCCCCACCCCGCCACGCCGCTGGGCCGGGAGTTCGAGCGGCGCCTGGCGGAAGACGACTGGCCGCCCGACCAGGCGCCCAACACGGAGCTCATGACCTGCAAGGTCGTCGCCCTGACCCGCCTGGCGCGGCCGGACGCCAACCTGCCGGCCACCACGGCCCTCTCGCTGGTCAACAAGGCCGGCGGCCGCGCCCACGGGCTGCAGCGCGGCGCCAACGTGGTGATGCCCAACCTGACGCCACGCGAAGAGCGCGAGCGCTACGAGATCTACCCGGAGAAGGCGGCCGTGCACGAGACGGCCGAGGCCATCAACGAGAGCATCCAGAAGCTGCTCTCGTCGCTCGGCCGCACCGCCGGCGCCGGCGCCGGTGGCCGCGGCGGCTGAGACGCGACGCGGGCCGCCGCCCGGCACCCCACGGCGCCCCTTCAGGGTCCTCTCTGAACGTCTCTACGATGTAGATACGCTCCGGGGCCGATCCCGCTGCAACGTCCAAGATGTCGATACGTTGTAGACACGGGAACAGAGGACCCGGTCGGCAACCCCGGGGGGTCGGCAGATCGAAAGGCACGTCAGCCGCCCGGCTCCGCACGCGATGAAGGGGCGGGGGCGCCTTGCGCGCCCCCGCCCCTTCTTGATCGTCAGCGTCGATCGACACCGACTGTGTTCACGATACGATCAGGGCAGCACCGGCAGCTTGTAGGCGCGGCCGTCGACCGGCGCCGTGAGCGGGATGCCCATCGTCCTGAGCACCGTCGGCATCAGGTCGGCGAGGCGGATGCCGTTGCCGCTGACGGCGCGCGGGATGCTCGGGTTGTACACGATCATCGGGATGCGCTGCACCTGCTTCTGCGCACCACCGTGGTCGCCGAACACGCCGTAGCCGACGCGGTCCTTGAGCAGGCCTACCACGTCCGCCGAGCCCTCGAAGGCCATCGTGTCGACCAGCTCCTGGCCGTGCAGCTGCCACCAGGCGAGCTCGGACGGGTTCATGCGCGTGCTCGTCCTGGCCGAGTGCAGAACGTAGCGCGTGCTGTCGGCGCTCTTCTTGTAGGTGGCGACCACTCCCGGCAGCGTGCCCATGATGTTGGCCGCCTGGGCCTTCTTGGCCGCGGAGGCGTCCTTGAGCCAGCTCTCGATCGCCGTGGACTGGTAGCTGAAATCGACGTTGCCGGTAGCCATGAGCGGCTGCAGGGCGTCGGGCCCGGCGGTGGTGTTGGGCACCGTCGGGTCCGAGCCGTAGCCCGGCAACCAGGTCCCCGCGTACCAGCTCGAATTGCCGCCGTCGTACTTGTCGTGGCCGTAGTACCCGTTGATCGAGTCCTGGCCACCGTGGTCGGCTGTGACCACGATGAGCGTCTCGTCGAACTGATCGTTCGCCTTCAGCGTGTCGATCAGGCGGCCGAGCTGGTCGTCGGCGTTCTTGGCCACGAACGGCATGTGGACCCAGTCGAACATCGAGCTCGGGTCCCACGTGTAGTGCTGCAGGTCGTCGACCGATCCCGCACCCCACATGTGGCCGATCTTGTCCATCGCGCTGAGGGTGACGAACATCCCGGACCAGTCCTCGTTCTCCATCATCTCGATGGCGGCGTCGGCCACCCACGCGTCACCGCTCTCGTGATAGGCGGCCGGGTCGGTGTACGGACTGGGGACGTAGCGGCCGTCCTCCGGGTACAGCCAGGCAGGCCTGTCGGTCCTTGTCCCGTAGTAGTCGGCCGGCCACGCGGGATCCGTGTCCGGACGGTTGTTGCCCACGCTGACGAGGTAGCGCGGGTCGTTCTTGATGTAGTCGGGCGCGTTGCCGCCCACGCCGCGGTAGGTGCCGACCCAGGGCACGCTGGCGGGGCTGAAGACACCTGTCAGATCGGCGGTGTTCTTCTTGCTCCCCATGCGGACCCAGTAGTCGGAGCTCAGGGCCGCCATGGACTCGACCTGGTAGCCCTTCTGCCCCACGTTGCAGACCTTGGTGCCGGGGAACCTGGCGTGCAGGTAGTCGCCGAGCTTCGGGTAGTCTCCCGCCGCCGTGATCAGCTTGACGTAGTCGGCGTAGCCCAGGTCTCCGACGGTGACGATCTTTCCGGCGCCGTAGCCGAGGACGTTGTCGACGTCGCGGATCGCCTCATCCGACCAGCCCATGTGCTTCGGGAACAGGCCGCTGACCATGACGTTGTGGCTGACCACCGTCTCGGAGGCCATGTCGCCGACGTAGGCGTTCTTGAAGTTGACGCCGCGGTTCTGCAGCCACAGCACGTTGGTCATGTCGTACTGCTGCGCGTACTCAGGCCTCATCTGGTCCATGACGACGATCATGACCCGCGTCGGCGCCTTGGCGAAGGCCGTGCTCGCGGCGACGAGCAAGATCAGCAGCACGACCAGCGCGATCAACAGACTCTTGCGTGCGGTACCCATAGATCCCCCTTCACGGTGCGTGCCCCACCGGGCCCCCGCCCGGAAGGGTTCGATACAAGCAGGCTATGGAATCCGCGGCCGCTGTCAATGGCCCCCGGGTCCTGTCGCCAGGACTGGCAACGGACATGAGCGGTCCCCGCCTGTCGCAGCCGACAGCCGGCCACACGCAAAACGGGCGGGGCGGCCTCGCGGCCGCCCCGCCCGTCCTCGCTTCTCAGTCGAGGCTGACGATCGGGTTCAGAGCCCCAGGCTGTACGCCCGGCCGTCCATCGGCGCCATCTTCTTGATGCCCATGTTGTAGAGCACCGTCGGAAGGACGTCCACGAGCCGGAACGGCGCCGTGCTGACCTTGGGCTTCATGCCCTTCACGTACATCACCATCGGGACGCGCTGCACTTCCCTCTGCGCCCCGCCGTGGTCGCCGTACACGCCATAGCCGGTCTGGTCCTTGAGGAGACCGACGACGTCGGGACCGGTGGGCGAAGCCATGGTGTTGACGAGCCGCTGGCCGTGGCCCTCCCACCAGATCCGCTCGGCCCTGGTCATGGAGCCCCTGGAGGTGAGCACGTAGCGGTCGCCCCAGCGCACGTACGTGGCGATCACGTCCGGCATGGCCTTCACTGCCGCGGCGGCCTCGGCCTTCTTCGTCCAGCTGCGGTCGATGAGCCATGCCTCGATGGCGGTCGACTGGTAGCTGTAGGCCAGGTTGCCTGTCGCGTTCAGCGGCGCCAGGACAGCCTCGTTGTTGGCGCCGAAACGGCCGTAGGTGGTGTTCTTGGCGACCTCGTTCGGGTCGTAGTACCAGCTGAGGTTGCCACCACCCGCCGCATCGACGTAGTGGGCTCTCTTCGCCCACGTCGAGCCGTGGTCGGCGAGCACGATGAACAGCGTGCTGCTCCAGTCACCTTCAGCCTTGAGCGCCCGCATGACCTTGCCGACCTGGTCGTCGGCGTTCTTGGCGATCCAGGGCATGTGCACCTGGGCCATGATCGTGGCGGGATCCCAGTCGTACCTCGAGACCTTGTCGACGTTGCCGCCGCCCCACATGTGGCCGATCTTGTCGATGCCGCTGAAGTTGAGGTGCAGCGCCGACCAGTCCTCGTTCTCGATGACTTTGACGGCCGCGTCGGCCACCCAGTCGTCGCCGCCGAGGTTGGTCTCGTACGGACCCGGGACCATGCGCCCGTCCTCGGGATAGAGGTAGGCCGGCTTGTCGGTCTTGGTGCCGTAGTAGTCGTTCGGCGCCGGAGACGGGCTGGCGGTCGAGAAATCGTTGCCGGTGCTGATCTTGAAGCGGTCGTCGTCCGCGATGTACGCGGGCACGTTGCCTCCGGACGGGCCGCGGTAGGTGCCGGACCACGGGAGGGCCTCCGGCACGGGAAGAGCCGACGTCTGTGCCTTGCTTCCGAAGGTCACCCAGATGTCTGAGCTCGAGGCGGCCGTGGAGGCGACCTGGTAGTACTTGCCGCCGAAGTTGGCGACGACCTTGCCCGGGAACTTGGCGTGCATGTAGTCACCGAGCTTGGGATAGCCCTCGGCCTCCACCAGCAGCGTGAACTGCTCGTAGGTGAGGTCACCCACGGTGACGATGGCGCCGGCGCCGTAGCCCAGCACGTCGGAGGTGTCGCGCATGACCTCGTCGGTCCAGCCCATGTGCTTGGGGAACTGGCCGCTGACGATGGTGTTGTGGCTCACGACCGTCTCGGACGCCATCTGGCCGACGGTCGCGTTCTTGAAGTTGGCGCCGCGACTCTGGAGCCAGAGGATGTTGTCCATGTCGAAGGCGCTCGCATACCACGGCTTCATCTGGTCCATGGTGATGATGACGACCTTCGTCGGCTTGGCCGCGAGCGCGGCCCCGGCGGCGGCGAGTAAGACGAGAAGGACGACGATCGCGAGCAGCACGCCCTTGCGAGCAAGACTCATGACTCCCCCTTGAGCAGAACCTCCGCCGCCACACCCACGAGCCCCCTTGGCTCAGGACGGCCCTACCGCTCCCGACCCTACTGACGAGCGACATTGACTGTCAATGAAAGGAAATGTTCACTTGGAGGAGCGACGAACAGGGGCCGGCGAGCGGTAGCTTCCCCGGCCCGCTTCCGGTAGAATCCGTCCCCGCGTCGGGGTGTGGCTCAGCTTGGTAGAGCGCTCGGTTCGGGACCGAGAGGTCGGCGGTTCAAATCCGCCCACCCCGACCAGCTTCAGCCCGCGCCCCCACCCTTCGCCGGTCCTTCTTCGCCCTTCGCCGCATCGAGCTCCGCGTCCGTGGGCAACCCGAGCAGCCGCGCGAACGCGTCGGGGTTGTAACCGATGATGAAGTCCGTCTCGCCGAACCTGACGAACGGGAACGCCGACGCGCCGCGGCGCACCATCTCCTCCTGGATCTGCGCCTGCAGGCCCTGGTCGGCGAGGTCGTAGTCGACGAAGTCGTAGGCCACGTGGCGCTTGTCGAGCCACGCGCGTGTGTTGCGGCTCCACGGGCAGGTGCTCAGCGTGTACAACTCGACCTTGGTCTGCTCGGCCACCTCGCGTCTCCTCTGTCCCGGCATTCTCGAGTCTCTCAGGCCCCGCGCAGGAGCCTGTCGTAGGTGGCCGGGTCGTAGCCCTTGACCACCCGGCCGCCGATGCGTACGAAGGGGAACCCGTCCGCCCCCTCCTTGCGCATCTCGGCGGAGATCTTCTGCTGCAGGGCGGGGCCCGCGGTGTCGTATTCGATGACGAACGCCTTGATGCCTCGCTGCTTGAAGTACTCCTTGGCCTTGCGGCTCCAGCCGCAGGTCGTCTGGGAGTAGATCGTCACCGGTGGTGTCCTGGTCATCGCGATCCTCCACGCGCGGCCCAGCCGCGCGGTCGTACCGAACCGTTCCGCTGCAGATATACCCGGCGCTACACGCTGAAGGGTCCTGCGAGATCCTCCACGAGGCCCCACAGGCGGCCCTGCGCCGCGACGTCGAGCGCCGCCGCCAGCGGCATGACGGCGGCGCCGTCCTCGAAGTACGCGCCGGAGACGCCGGCGGCGTCCGGCGCCGACGCCAGGTACACGCTGGTCACGGCTCCGTTCTCGACGGAGATGCCCGGGAGGCCGGGCCACCCGCTCGCCAGCAGCGTGGTGGCCACGTCCCCGGGATCGAGGCTCACGGCGGTGACTCCGCTGCCGCGCAGCCGCCGTGCGAGGGCGAGGGTCAGCATCAACACGGCGAGCTTGGACTGGTCGTAGGCGCGCAGGCCGTCGTAGGCGCCGGGCGCGGCGAGCTGCAGATCGTCCCAGTGGATCTCGCCGGTCCAGTGGGACGCCGAGCTCAGGACCACGACGCGCGCGGGCGCAGCGGCGCGCAGCACCGGGAGGAGCGAGCACGCGAGGAGCATCGGTGCGACGACGTTGACGGCCAGGGTGAGCTCGAGGCCGCCGGCAGACACGCGCCGCTCGGGCGCGTAGACCCCCGCGTTGGCGAGGAGGACGTCCAGACGCGGGCGGTCGCGCGTCACCTCGGCCGCCAGCCGGCGGACGTCCGCCGGAGCGCCGAGGTCGGCGAGGTACAGCGCCGGCGCGGCCGCAGGTGTGGAGGCGGCGCGCACGGCCGCGAGGGCGGCCGCTCCGCGGCCCGGGTCGCGGCCGTGCACGAGCACGTCCGCACCCAGCCCCGCCAGCCGGACGGCCGTCTCCAGGCCGATGCCGCGCGTCGCGCCGGTGACCAGCACGACGCGCCCGTCCATCCTGCCCCAGCCTTCCCGCAGGCGCCGCAGCGCGGCCTGGTGCTCCGGCGTGGTCCCGCCGCTCACGTCTCCCTCCCTTCGGCCCGCGAGCGCCCGCCGCGGCGATTGCGCGCGGCGGCCTGTGGTCATATTCCATCACGAAGCGCCGCCGCAGTCCTCCGACTCAGGGGAGCCCAGACGACCGAGACCGACCCCGGCAGATCACGGCCGACGATCCTGTGGCTGCGCCGCGACCTGCGGCTCGGCGACAACCCGGCGTTGCTGGCCGCCGCACGGATCGCGGAGGATGGCGGCGGCTCACTCCTGCCGGTCTACGTGTGGGAACCGGGGGAGCGCCGCGCCTGGGCCCCCGGCGGCGCGGCGCGCTGGTGGCTCTGGCATTCGCTCGCGAGCCTGGACCGCGGCCTGGGGCGTCTGGGCTCGCGACTGCTGGTGGAGCGCGGCGACCCTGTCGCCGCGGTGGCCGCGCTGGCGGAGCGAGCCGCCGCCGAGGCCGTGGTGTGGGCACGCGGCCTCGAGCCGGACGAGACGGCCGACGACGACACCCTGGAGGCGGCGCTCACCGCCCGCGGGATCGGCGCGGTCGTCGCGCCCCAGGCAAACCTGCTCGCAGACCCGCTCTCCGTGCGCACGCGCGACGGCCGCCCGTACACCGTCTTCACGCCGTTCTGGCGCGCCCGCCTCGCGGCCGGCGCGCCCGAGGAACCTCTGCCGGCTCCCCGGGCCCTTCCCCCCGCACCCGCGGACCCGCGGGGCCTCGCCCTCTCGGCGCTGGAGGCGGAGGCGCTGCGGCCCTGGGCGGCTGGGTTCGGCGACGTCTGGCGCCCCGGCGAGGCGGGCGCGCACGCGCGCCTGGAGGCCTTCCTCGAGGGCGCGCTCGCCGGCTACGCCTCCGGCAGGGACGCACCCGGGACGGAGGGCACCTCGCGGCTCTCGCCCCACCTGCGCTGGGGAGAGGTGACGGCGCGCCAGGTGTGGCACGCCGTCTCCGGGACGCTCGCCGAGGCCGGGCTCGAGGTCGAGGCCGCGCTCGGCCCCACGAACTGGGACGCGGAGCAGGCGCCGGGTCTGCGGCGCTCCGCCGGCGCCTTCCTGCGCCAGCTCGGCTGGCGCGAGTTCGGCCACCACCTGCTGGCCGCGTTCCCGCACACGACGACGCAGCCGCTGCACGCCCGTTTCGCGGCGTTCCCCTGGCGAGAGGACCCGGCCGCGCTCGAGGCCTGGCGGCGCGGCCGGACGGGCTACCCGATCGTCGACGCGGGGATGCGCGAGCTCTGGACCACGGGCTGGCTGCACAACCGGGCGCGTCTGCTGGCCGGCTCGTTCCTCGTCAAGGACCTCCTGCTGCCGTGGCAGAGCGGCGCCGCGTGGTTCTGGGACACGCTGGTGGACGCCGACCTCGCCGACAACACGCTCGGCTGGCAGTGGGTCGCCGGGTGCGGCGCCGACGCGGCCCCGTACTTCCGCATCTTCAATCCCGTGACGCAGGGCAGGCGCTACGACCCCGACGGCGCCTACGTCCGCCGCTGGGCGCCGGAACTCGGCGGCCTGGACGCGCGGGACATCCACGCGCCGTGGACGGCGCCGGAGGGCGCCCTGCCGGCCGCGGGCGTCAGCCTCGGCGAGACCTATCCGGAGCCCCTGCTGGATCACGGCGAGGCCCGCTCCCGCGCGCTCGCCGCCTACGAGGCCGTGCGCGCCCGCTGATCGGCCCGGCGGCGCTCGGGGCCGGCCCGGCCGGCCGGCGCCTCCGCGCGCTCAGTCCAGCGGCACGATCTCCGGCGCCAGCTGGCCGTCGGCGTCGATGGTGACGAGGGCCAGCGTGCGCGGCTGGCCGAACCGCGCTTTGCCCGCGGCGCCGGGGTTGAGGAACAGCGTGCTCTCGCGCCACACGACCGCGGCCTTGTGGCTGTGGCCGCTGACGACCAGGTCGAAGCCCTCGGCGACCGGATCGTGCCGGCCCATGAGGCTCTTGCCGATGTGGCCGACCAGGATGCGCCTGCCCAGCACGACCACTTCCGCCTCCCAGGGCAGGTCGCCCTCCCAGAACGGGAGGTCGGTGTTGCCCAGCACCGCCGTGAGCGGCGCGATCGCGCGGAGCCGGGAGAGCACCTCCAGCGTGCCGATGTCGCCGGCGTGCACGATGTGCTCGGCGCCGGCGAGCAGGTCGTCCAGCGCCGCGTCGTAGTAGCCGTGGGTGTCGCTGAGGACTCCGATGAAGGGCTTGGGTGGCCGGGTCATACGCGTAGGATACAGGCAGCGGCCCACGGCGGACGAGGAGGACGGCATGCAGGGTCTGGCCGGCAAGAAGGTGGTCATCACCGGCGGCACCAGCGGCATCGGCGCGGCGACGGCGGCGCGGTTCCGGGAAGAGGGCTGCGAGGTGGTGATCCTCGCGCGCACGCCCGGCCCCGACGTCATCCCCTGCGACGTCGGCGACAAGCGACAGGTGGAGCAGGCGTTCGCGCAGATCGGCTCGCTGGACGTGCTCATCGCCAACGCCGGCGTGAGCATCAGGAGCCCGGCCCTCGACATCGACGCCGGCCAGTGGGACCAGGTCGTCGCCACCAACCTCTCCGGCGCGTTCTGGGCGGCGCAGGCGGCGGCGCGGAGCATGCTGGCGGGCGGCGGCGGCGCGATCCTGTTCACGGCCTCGACCAACGCGCTGGTGGGCTACCGTTACTACGCCGACTACAACGCGACCAAGGCCGGGCTGGTCGCGCTGACGAAGTCGCTGGCGCTCGAGTGGGCGCCCACCGTGCGCGTGAACGCGGTGTGCCCGGGCTACGTGCTCACGCCCATGCAGGAGGCCGAGTACACGCCGGAGATGCTGGAACAGGTGAACCGGCGCATCCCGCTCGGGCGTCACGCGACGCCCGAGGAACTCGCCGGCCTCTTCGCCTACCTCGCCGGCGACGAGGCCGCCTACTTCACCGGCTCGGTGCTCGTCATGGACGGCGGCGAGACCGCCGGCAGCGTGGTCAGCGGCCCCGGCGGTCCGGGCGCATAGCCCCGCGTAGCCAGCCCTGGCTACAGGCAGGCCGGGCCGCGCAGGCGGACCGCCCGGCCCCACCTTGCACGAGCACCTCCCCGGGTGTATGCGTTCTAGTCAGTACCGCAGTCTGGCGACTGCAAGAGGAGCAAAGGGGGTCCAGATGTCTTCGAAGCTGTTCAGATTCACCCTGCTCACGATCCTGATGCTGTTACTGGCCGCGCCGGTGGTGTGGGCCGCCGCCGTAGCCAACTCGAACGGCGCCTCCGACGCGCGGAACAGGCAGGTCAGGAGAGACGATCGTCACAGCCCGCTGGCGGACAAGCAGGCGGCGCTGAAGCAGGTCGCCCTTGAGAAGAAGCTCCAGGGCAAGCTCACGGGCAAAGACAAGAACGGCGTGGTCGAGGTCGCCGAGGGCCAGTTCGTCAAGCTCGAACTCGAAGGCGAAGACCCCGTCTGGACGATGCTCGGCGAGTTCGCGGACTTCCCGCACAACAACATCGCCGAGCCGAACCGCGCCTACGACAACAGCACGATCTGGGTGCAGGATTTCAGCAGGGACTACTTCAACGAACTGCTGTACGACGACTCGTCCGGCGCGAACTCCATGCGCAACTACTTCCTCGAGCAGTCCAGCGGCCGCTATGGCGTGTACGGTGACGCGACCGACTGGGTCACGGTCCCCGAAGGTTACCTCTACTACGACGACAGCGTCGGCGGAGAGGACACCTCGACGAACGTCTGGCTGTTGCTTCAGGACATGGCCGACGGCTGGTACGAGGATCAGATCGCGGCCGGTCGGACGCCTGCCGAGATCGACGCGTACCTGGCGCAGTTCGACCTCCTCGACCGGTACGACTACGACGGTGACGGCGAGTTCAAGGAGCCGGACGGCTACATCGACCACTTCCAGGCGCTGCACGCCGGCGAAGGTGAAGAAGCCGGCGGCGGCGCGCTCGGCGCCGACGCGATCTGGAGCCACAGCTGGTACGCCAACTACGCCGACATCGACAAGACCGGCCCGTCGCCGGACTACCTGCTCGGCGGCCTGAAGATCGGTGACACCAACTACTGGATCGGCGACTACACCATCCAGCCCGAGAACGGCGGCGTGGGCGTCTTCACGCACGAGTTCTCGCACGATCTGGGCGTCCCGGACCTGTACGACTACAACTACCTCGAGAACAGCACCGGCTTCTGGACGCTCATGTCCTCCGGCTCGTGGCTGAGCGACGGCGCCTACGACATCGGCTCGAAGCCGGGTCATCTCGGCGCGTGGGAGAAGTTCCTGCTCGGCTGGCTGGACTACGACGTCGCCATCGCCGGCGACACCGCCCAGACCGTCCTCGGTCCCAGCGAGTACAACAGCTCCGAGAAGCAGGCGCTGTTCGTCGTGCTTCCCGAGTATCAGGTGACTGAGGTCATCGGCGCACCGTACGCAGGCACGATGTTCTACTTCAGCGGGTCCGCCAACAACCTCAACAACAAGATGACCAAGGCCTTCACGCTCGGCGCCGGGTCAACGCTCGCCGCCAAGGTCAACTACGGCATCGAAGAAGGCTACGACTTCGCCAACGTGATCGCGTCCACGGATGGCGGCGCCACCTGGCGGACCGTGCCGACGAACCTGTCGAACTCGAGCGTCGAGGCCAACGGCATCGAGGGCTTCTCCGGCGGCTGGGTCGACCTGACCGCCGACCTCTCCACCTTCACCGGCGACGTCATGCTCGGCTTCCAGTACAGGAGCGACGGCGGCGTCAACTACGACGGGTTCATGGTCGATGACATCCAGATCACCGGCCAGGCGCTGGACGGCGCCGAGACCGACGCGGGCTGGACCTACGACGGCTTCCGCGCGACGACCGGGACCGAGGAGAAGACGTACACCCACTACTACATCGCCGAGAACAAGGTGTACTGGGGCTACGACTACACGCTCAAGGTCGGCCCCTACAACTTCGGCTTCCTCAACAATCCCAACCTGCAGAACTACGTGGAGCGCTTCCCGTATCAGGACGGCATGCTGGTGAGCTACTGGAACACGCGGTACGCCAACAACGACACCGACCCGAGCCGCCCGGGCACCGGCATGCTGCTCTACGTCGACGCGCATCCCCAGGCGCTCAAGCGCCCAGACGGCGCGGTGTGGCGCAACCGCGTCCAGACCTTCGACTCGACCTTCTCGCTGGCCCGGACCGACGCCATCACGCTGCACTACAACAGTAAGGCCGCCACGTACAAGAGCCTGCCCGCGGTGCGGACCTTCAATGACCTGACGACGTACTACGACATGAAGAACCCCTACGGCAGCGTCAAGCTTCCGAAGACGGGGACGAAGATCAGGATCGACGGAGTGAGCTCGAGTGGCCGCTACCTGCAGATCACGGTGAGCCCTTCCAAGAGCCCTGCGAGGTAGTCGCCGCGCCACCACGGCGCTGAGTGAAGCGAGGAAGGGCGCCCCAAGGGGCGCCCTTCCTCTTTCCACCGGCCCTACCACGTGCGAGCGGAGGGCCAACGGGTTCTCCCCGCCGTCCTTTCGGGGAGGGCCCTCCGAATCGAAGTCACAGTCCCAACGGCACTGCAGTCGTGGCCGGCCGCGGAGGGAATCAGATACGTGGGCCGATGCCCACGCCCCGACGAGGCACGGGCTGGTAGCGAATCCCGCGACGCCAGGAGGCTGTTGTGAACCCGCTCCGAATCATCGTCATCGTCCTTGCGCTCGCGCTGCTGGTGTTCCTCATCATCTGGCTCGGGGGCGTCCTGAGTGGATAGCGCCGGCCGGCCCCGCGGCGAGCCTCCCATAGAATGGCGTCAGCCGATTCCCCGCGCACGCGAAAGGTGGCAGCCACGATGGAGTACAAGTCGATGATACGCGTGAGGATGAGCTCCCATGACGCCCACTACGGGGGCGATCTCGTGGACGGGGCCCGGATGCTCGAGCTCTTCGGCGACATCGCGACCGAACTGCTGATCCGGATGGACGGCGACGAGGGCCTCTTCGCCGGCTACGAACGCATCACGTTCAAGGCGCCGGTCCATGTCGGCGACTACATCGAGGCGACCGGCGAGATCGTGAGCGTCGGCAATCGCTCGCGCAAGATGTCGTTCGTTGCGCAGAGGGTGATCGCCGGGCGCCCGGACGTCAGCGCGTCGGCCGCCGACTTCCTCGAGGAGCCGGTGCTCGTCTGCACGGCGCGCGGAACCTGCGTGCGCGGACCCGAACGGTCATGAGAGAGATGGTAGCGGCGGTAGGTCGCCGCGTAGCTGGTGCCGCCGAGCGACAAGACGAGTGCGACGATCGCGACGATCATCGCCGGCGCAGGGAGGCAGGCGCTTGACGTGATCCATTGGTCCCCTCCCTGACTCCCCTGCGGGCCCGGGCCGTCCCCTGGCCCTGAGACGGCAGTAGCGTGAGCGAGGAGCGAGAGACCGGAGCTTGAGAGGCCGCGGGACGCAGCGTCGCGCGGCCACCCCGGACGAAGAAGGGCGCCGCCCCGGCGGGGAGCGGCGCCCTTCTCTCGTTCGCCGACCAGCGCTACGCGAAGGTCCAGCCGCGTCGCCGCGCGTCACGCCGGCGGTCGCGAGGCCACCGACGACTCCCAGCTCACGGGGCCGTCTGGGTGCCGATCCCGTTGTAGGGGATGAACTGCGCGGTGATCGTGCCCCAGGCCTCCATGTCGCCGGCGGTATTGCTCTCGATCCTCACGGAGAACTTCTGCACCCCGGCCGCCACGGGGAACACTCCCGCGTTGCCGCATGTCGACTCGCCCGCGGTGACGTAGTCGCCATTCAGGTACGGCGAGTGCGTCGACGCCCCGTCGTCCCACACCCTCACGGTGTACTGGCCGCTGGCCCCGTCGGTGTTGACCCAGCCGTTGACGAGCACGAAGCCCTTGCTCGGGGCCGTGATGGAGACCTGCACGACCCGGGAGCTGGCATTGCTCGCCACGTTCACGTGACCCGATGCGATCGCGACCCTGCCCAGCTTAGAGAGGCTGGCGGCGCTGATGTCCGCGACGGTGAGCGATCCGTTCTTGACCTTGGAGCCGACGACGGCGTTCTTCTTGAGCTGCGTTGTGCCGACGCTGCCGGCGGGCAGGACGATCGCCGCGTAGCTGGTGCCGCCGAGAGACAGCACGAGGGCGACGATCGCGACGATCATCGCCGGTGAAGGACGAAGGCGCTTGACGTGATCCATT
>DASUMX010000062.1:0-14420 GCA_036277455.1 Thermoleophilia bacterium | reverse complement strand
CGGGCCACACTGCTGCACGACGTCGGCTACCTCGAGTCCGGGCTGCAGAGCAGCTACGAGTCCATCGTGCTCGGGGACGAGCTGGTCGGGTACGCGCGCCAGTTCATGCGCGAGGTGCCGGTGGACGACTACAGCCTGGCGCTCGACGAGATCAAGGCGGTGGGTCCCGGCGGCAGCCACCTCGGGACGAAGTACACGCGCCGGCACCACCGCGAGTTCTGGACCCCGGCGCTTCTCGACCACGCCGTCCACGACCGCTGGGCCGCCGAGGGCGCCACGACGCTCGGCGCCCGTGTGCGCGAGCGCCTCGCCGGCCTCCGCGCCGCCGGGCGGGCCTTCTCGCTCACCGCCGCACAAGACGCCCGCCTGGACGCGCTCCTCGAGGCGGCCCTCGCCGACAGGGCCGCCGGGGTGTGACGCCACCCGCAGGCGGCTCGCGTCGAGCGCGGCTCCCGACCGCCGGTAGAGCTCGCGTGGAAGAGAGGCCTCCGTGCGGGCTGCCGAGGCGTCCGTCATCAGGGGTGTACACTGGTGCTCCCGGATCCGCCCCCCATCCAGGTTGTAACTCCCTGCCGCATGTCGACGTCTAACCTCCACAAGTGGGCGATGCTGCCCGACCCGACGCCCGCCGACCTGGCGCGTGCCGCGGCGGGCGACGTGGACGCCTTCAAGACGATCGTGGAGCGGTATCAGGGCATGGTCTACTCGGTGGCCTACAACGTGCTCGGCAGCCACACCGACGCGGAAGACGCGGCGCAGGAGGCGTTCCTGCGCTGCTACCGCAAGCTGGCGCAGTATCGCGGCGAGGCGACGTTCAGCACCTGGCTGTTCCGGCTGGCGCTCACCGCGTCGGTCGACTACCAGCGCCGCGAGCGACGCCGGCCGGAGCCCGTCGAGGTGCCGGATGTCGCCGACGGGGGGCAGGCCGAGCTCGGCGACGGCATCAGCGCCGCCACCCTGACCGCCGCCCTCCGGGACCTGCCCGACGACTACCGCGTGCCGACCGTGCTGCGGGACATCTACGGACTGCCGTACCAGGAGATCGCCGATCTCACGGCGCGCCCGTTGGGCACCGTGAAGGTCATGGTGCACCGCGGGCGCGCGTCCCTGCGCCTGCGCCTGCGTGCGGAGCGGGAGGCCTGATGGACTGCAGCTACTTCCGCTCGCGCCTCAATCAGTTCCTGGACGGCGAGCTCGGCTACCTCGACGTCGCCGAGTTCCAGAGCCACCTCAGCTTCTGCCCGCACTGCGCCGCGGAGCTCTCCCAGCTCAGCGAGGTGCGCGGCGCCATGGCCGTCTGGGGAGAGGTCGAGCTCGCGCCTCCGCCGGGGTTCGCGGAGCGCGTCGCGGCCGCCGCCGCCCTCGAGGCCAGGCCGGGCGAGGCCACGCTCGGGCGCGTCGTCGGCGACGTGCTCGACACGCTCGACGCGACCCTCGGCCGCCTCCCGCTGCCCGGCGGCCGCACCGTCCCCGTCAAGAACGTCCTCGGTTACGGCATCGCCGCGACCGCCGTCCTGATCCAGGTCGAGCGCTACCTGCGCCGTACCAGGGAGTTGAAGCCGCTGTGAGACTGACCAACGAAGAGGTGCTGACGCTGCTGCCGCACCGCCCGCCGTTCCTGCTGGTCGACGAGGTCGTCGACGGGGAGCCGGGGGCGCGCTGCGTGGCGGTCCGCACGCTCCGGGACGACGACTGGTGGTTCGCCGGGCACTTCCCCGGCAACCCGGTCATGCCCGGGGTGCTCATCGTCGAGGCGCTCGCGCAGACGGCGACCATCGCCGCGGCGAGCGCAGGCTCCGAAGCCGCGGCGGGCGGCGACACGCTGCCGTCCGCGGACGCCGCCCCCGGCGGCGACAAGGTCGGCCTCTTCGCCGGCATCGACAAGGTCCGCTTCAAGCGCGTCTGCAAGCCCGGCGACACCCTGACCCTCGAGGCGGAGATCGTCGCCGTTCACGGTCCGGTGGGCCGGGCCAAGGTCAAGGCGACCGTGGACGGCCAGCTGGCCTGCCGCGGCGAGCTCATGTTCGCGATCGTCGACGCGGCGTCCGTCGCGGCTGGAGAGGCCAAGCTGTGATCGGTCTGCGCCGCGGTCTCGTGAGAGGCGCCCGCATCAGCGCGCTCGGTGTGCACGTCCCCGAGCGCGTCCTCACCAACGACGAGATCAGCCAGTTCCTCGATACGTCCGACGAGTGGATCACCACGCGCACGGGCATCCGCGAGCGGCGCATCGCGCGCGTGGACGAGGCGGCGAGCGACCTGGGTGAGGTCGCCGCCCGCCGTTGCCTCGAGTCCGGCGGCCTCGACGCGGCCGAGCTCGACCTCGTCATCGTCACGACCATCTCGCCGGACCACATCATGCCGGCGACCGCGTCGATCGTCGCCGACAAGATCGGCGCCGGCAAGGCCGGCGCGTTCGACGTCCAGGCGGGGTGCACCGGGTTCGTCTACGGTCTCGCCATCGCGACCGCGTTCGTCTCCGCGAACATCTACACCAACGTGCTCGTCGTCGGCGCCGAGGTCCTCAGCAAGATGGTGGACTGGGAGGACCGCAGCACCTGCGTCCTCTTCGGCGACGGCGCCGGCGCCGTGCTCGTGCAGCCCACGGACAACGGCAGCATCTTCAGCTTCGACCTGGGCAACGACGGCAGCGGCGCACCCAACCTGCTGGTGCCGGCCGGGGGAAGCCGCATGCCGGCTACCTACGACACCGTTCGCGATCACGAGCACGCCATGCACATGACCGGCAGCGAGGTGTTCAAGTTCGCCACCCGCACCGTCGTCGACTCGTGCCAGAAGGTCCTCTCGGACGCCGAGATCACGGTCGACGATGTGGATCTGTTCGTTCCGCACCAGGCCAACATCCGCATCATCGAGTCGGCGTCGCGCCGGCTGGGGATGAGGGAGGGCCAGGTGTTCGCCAACCTCGACCGCTACGGCAACACGTCGTGCGCGTCCATCCCGATCTGCCTGCACGAGGCCAGCGAGAGCGGCCGCCTCAAGAAGGGCGACACGCTGCTCCTGGCCGGCTTCGGCGCCGGACTCACCTGGGGCTCGTGTCTCACCAAGTGGGAGCTGTAATCTAGCCCCGTGAAGAACCTCGTCGTCATGTTCCCCGGCCAGGGGTCGCAGGCCGTCGGCATGGGCTGCGACCTCGCCGCCGCCGACCCCGCGATGCGCGACGCGTACGCGGAGGCCTCCGAGGTGCTGGGCTACGACCTCCAGGACCTCTGCTGCCAGGGGCCCATCGACAGGCTGAGCCGTACCGACTTCACGCAGCCGGCGTTGCTTGCGGCGTCAGTGGGCATGTTCCGCATCCTGCGCCGGGAGGGCCTCGAGTTCGACGTGGCGATCGGGCACAGCCTGGGCGAGTTCTCGGCGCTGGTGGCGACGGGCGCGGTCGACTTCGCCGACGCGCTGCGCATCGTGAGGCGCCGCGGCCAGGAGATGCTGCGTGCGGGCCACGCCAGTCCCGGCGGGATGGCGGCGGTCATCGGGCTGGATGACGCCGTCGTCGAGGCGCTCTGCGCCGAGCAGGACGGCCTCTGGCCGGCGAACTTCAACTGCCCCGGCCAGGTCGTGATCAGTGGCACGAAGCCCGCCCTCGAGGTCCTGTCCGAGAAGGCCAAGGCCGCCGGCGCCAAGCGGGTCATCTCGCTCGCCGTGAGCGGCGCCTTCCACTCACCGCTCGTGCAGTCGGCGCTCGAACCGCTGCGCGATGAGTTCGAGCGCACCGAGTGGCGCACGCCGGAGCCTGCGTTCTTCTCCGCCTGCAGCGTGGCCTTCGAGACCGGCGACTTCAACGAGCTGCTGCAGGTGCAGCTGGTCTCGCCGGTCCGCTTCTCGCAATCCGTGAGCACTCTGTACGCAGCAGGTTATGATGCCTTCCTGGAGGTCGGCCCGGGCGCCGTGCTCACCGGCCTCGTCAAACGCATCGAGCCCCAGGCGCAAGCCGCTCGAGTCTCCGATATGGAGACGCTGCTGGCGCTGCGCGCAGACGGCCGCTATCTGGAGGACGCGTGACACCGCTCACTGCAGGACTGGACCTGACCGGCGCGACCGCGCTCGTCACCGGCGCCGGCCGGGGCATCGGTCGCGGCATCGCGCTCGCGCTCGCCGGCGCCGGCGCCGACGTGGCCGTCAACGACTTCGCCGACGAGGCGGCCTGCGCGGCCGTCGTCGCCGAGGTCGAGGCGCTCGGCGGCAAGGGCCTCGTCGTCATGGGCGACGTCTCCGATGAGGGGCAGGTCAACGAGATGGTCGAGCGGGCCGAGACCGAGTTGGGCCCGCTCTCCGTGGTCGTCAACAACGCCGGCATCACGCGCGACAACGTCACGATGATGATGGACCCGGCCGACTTCGACGCCGTCATCGCGACCCACCTGCGCGGGACCTTCCTCGTGAGCAAGGCGGCGGCTCGCAGGATGTTCCGCCGCCGCACCGGCTGTATCATCAATCTTTCGAGCGTCGTCGGCCGGCGCGGCAACGCGGGCCAGGCCAACTACGCGGCGGCGAAGGCGGGGATCATCGGCCTCACCAAGTCGCTCGCCAAGGAGCTCGGCGCGCGCGGCGTGCGCGTCAACGCCATCGCTCCCGGCTACATCGACACGCCGATGACCCAGGCGCTTCCCGAAGAGACGAGGCAGATGATCGTCGAGGCGACACCGCTCAAGAGCATCGGTACCACCGAGGACGTGGCCATGGCCGTCGTGTACCTGGCCTCGCCGGCGGCTCGCTTCATCACCGGTGTCGTCCTGCCCGTCGACGGCGGCCTCGGGATCTGACGGGGCCGGCGCGGACCATGGCAGACCAGCGCAGAGTCGTCGTCACCGGCCTGGGCGTCATCTCGCCCATCGGCAACGAGGTCGACACCTTCTGGCGTCGTCTCGTCGCCGGCGACTCCGGCGTGGGCGAGATCACGCGCTTCGACACCACGGGCTACAAGGTCCACATCGCCGCCGAGGTCCAGGGCTTCGCGGCCGCGGACTACATCGACAAACGCAGGGCGCGCAGGCTCGACCTCTTCAGCCAGTACGCGGTGGCCGCGGCGATCGACGCCGCCGCCGACGCGGCGTTCGACCCCCGCCCCGAGGCGGAGCGGGTCGGCGCCGTCATGGCGAGCGGCGTCGGCGGCCTGCAGACGCTGCACGTCGAGACCGACAAGCTGCTCAACCAGGGACCCGATCGCACCAACCCGCTGCTGGTCCCGATGATGATCCCCAACATGGGCGCGGCGCACGTCTCGCTGGAGCTGGGCACGAAGGGCCCGCTCAGCACGACGTGCACCGCCTGCGCCGCGGCCTCCGACGCGATCGGCTACGCGGGGCGCCTCATCCGCCACGGCGACGCCGAGGTCATGTTCGCCGGCGGCAGCGAGGCGCCGATCAGCCCGGTCGGGGTGTCCGGGTTCGCGGCCGCGCGGGCCCTGAGCACCAGGAACGACGACCCGCAGGGCGCTTCGCGGCCATTCGACGCCAACCGCGACGGCTTCGTGATCGGCGAAGGCGCCGGCGTGCTCGTCCTCGAGGAGCTCGAGCACGCCCTGGCCCGCGGCGCGCGTATCTACGCTGAGCTGGCCGGCAGCGGCATGAGCAGCGACGCCTTCCACATGACGCTGCCGGACGAGTCCGGCGAGTCGCAGGCCCGCGCCATGCTCATGGCGCTGCAGGAGGCCGGCCTCGACCCGTCCTCCGTGGACTACGTCAACGCGCACGGCACCTCGACCGGCCCCGGCGACATCGCCGAGACCCGCGCGATCAAGCAGGCGCTCGGCGAGCACGCGTACGAGGTCGCGATCTCGTCCAACAAGTCGATGATCGGCCATTGCCTCGGCGCAGCGGGCGCCCTCGAGGCGGTCGCGACCGTCCTGACCATCGTCAACAGTCTGATCCCGCCGACGATCAACCTCACGGACCCCGACCCGGAGTGCGACCTCGACTACGTCCCGCTCGAGTCCCGCTTCGGCAAGGTGGACGTCGCCGCCAGCAACAGCTTCGGCTTCGGCGGCCACAATGTGGCCCTGGTCTTCCGCCGCTACGACGGCTGACCGGCGCCGCGACCCGGTCTCACCGGCCAGAGGGCGCAGCATCTCATGAACGTCACCGTCCAGATCGAACGCCGCAACAACGAGCCGGCGCGCCCGGAGTGGATCTGCCCGTCCTGCCACCAGGGCGCGCGGCACAGCGAGGTGCGCGCCAACCTCATGGTCTGCCCGAGCTGCGACCACCACCTGCGCATCGGCGCGCGCGAGCGGATCCAGCAGCTTGCGGACGAAGGCACGTTCCACGAGCTCTGGTCCATGGTCACGACGCTGGACCCCCTCGGGTTCGTCGACCTCGAGACCTATCCCGAGCGTGTCCGCGAGGCGCAGGCAAAGACCGGCCTGCAGGAGGCCATCGTCACGGGGACCGCGAGCATCGACGCCACCCCGTGCGTGCTCGCCGTCATGGACTTCGGGTTCATGGGCGGCAGCATGGGGAGCGTCGTCGGGGAGAAGCTCTGGCGAAGCGCCGAGCTGGCGAGCGGCGAGGACCTGCCGCTGGTCGCGGTGTGCACCTCCGGCGGCGCGCGCATGCAGGAGGGCATCCTCAGCCTCATGCAGATGGCCAAGACCAGCTGCGCCGTGGATCTCATCAACGAGGCGACCTCCCCGTTCGTCACCGTCCTCGCCGACCCCTGTACGGGCGGTGTGGTCGCCAGCTTCGCGACGCTTGCCGACATCTGCGTCGCGGAGCCGGGCGCGCGGCTGTACTTCACCGGTCCGCGCGTCATCCAGCAGACCACGCAGGAGGCGCTTCCCCAGGGCTTCAGCACGGCGGAGCGCAACCTCGAACTCGGTCACCTCGACGCGGTGGTCCCGCGCAGGGACCTGCGCGTCAAGGTCGGCAACTACCTGCGACTGCTGGGAGGGGGTGAGGAACCTGACCGAGGAGAAGGACCCGAAGACGGAACAGGACGTTCGGGCCGGCTGGCTCAGGCAGCGGCTGAGCGAGCTCGGACGCTTGCCACTTATGCCCGGCGTTCACTTGTCCGAGGAGATCGAGAGACTCCAGAGCCGCCTGAAGAAGCTGCAGCACGAGAGCCGTCGCCATGACACGTGGGTCACCGTCGAGATCGCGCGGCACAAGGAGCGGCCGCGCACGCGCGACTACATCGACTTCCTGATCGACGGGTTCGAGGAGCTGAAGGGCGACCGCCTGCGCGCCGACGACACGGCGATCGTCGGCGGGCTCGGCTGGTTCCGCGGCCGTGCCGTGCTCGTGGTCGGCCACCAGAAGGGCCGCACCCTCGACGAGCTCACCCAGAACAACTTCGGCATGGCCAACCCCGAGGGCTACCGCAAGGCGCAGCGGCTGTTCAAGCTCGCCGAGCGGCACGGGCTGCCGGTGCTCACCTTCGTCGACACACCGGGCGCGTACCCGGGCGTGGCCGCGGAGGAGGGAGGGCAGGCGCGCGCCATCGCCGAGACGATGCTGTGCATGGCGCGCCTCACCGTCCCCGTCATCGCCACGATCATCGGCGAGGGCGGTTCCGGCGGCGCCCTGGCCCTCGCCGTCGCCGACAAGGTGCTCATGCTCGAGAACGCCACCTACTCCGTGATCACGCCCGAGGGCTGCGCCGCGATCCTCTGGCGCGACGCCGACTTCGCGCCACAGGCCGCCGAGGCGCTGCGCCCGACGGCGTCGCAGCTGCTCGAGCTGATGGCCGTCGAGCAGGTCGTGGAGGAGCCCCGCGGCGGCGCCCACCACAACCCGGAGCTGGCGGCGCAGCGGCTCGGAGAAGCGATCGCCGAGGCCCTCGCCGAGCTCGACCAGACCCCCGCGCTGGAGCGGCGGCGGCAGCGCCGCGAGCGGTTCCGCCGCCTCGGCCAGTGGAGCGACCCCGAGCAGCCGCCGGGCAACCTCTCTCTCTTCGGCGGCTACTCGGTCCCCGTCGAGCGCGCGGGAGCGGCGAGACCGGAAGTCACCGAACCCTGAGCAGGGTCCGGACGTCTCACAGCCGACGTTCTTCTCCCGTCGCGGTCACGACGCGCCCTGCGCCGTCCGCCGCGGCCCAATCCGGGTAGGTTCAACGCATGCCGCCGGTCATCACCGTCGAACACCTGCGCAAGGTCTACGGCCACCACGTCGTGGCCGTCGACGACGTGTCGCTCGAGGTGGAGCAGGGAGAGATCTTCGGCCTGCTGGGGTCCAACGGAGCCGGCAAGACCACCACCGTCGAGTGCGTGCAGGGGCTGCGCACGCCGACGGCCGGGACGGTGCGCGTGCTCGGCAAGGATCCGCGCACCCAGGCCGGCGACCTGCGCGGGCGCATGGGCTGCCAGCTCCAGGAGTCACGGCTCCCCGACCACATGAGGGTGTGGGAGGCGCTCGACCTCTTCGCCAGCCTCGCTCCCGGCGCGGTGGACTGGCGGATGCTGGTGGAGCAGTGGGGGATCGCGGAGAAGCGGAACGCATCGTACGCGAGCCTCAGTGGGGGCCAGCGCCAGCGGCTGTTCATCGCCCTCGCGCTGGTGAGCGCTCCCGAGGTCGTCTTTCTCGATGAGATGACCACCGGCCTCGATCCGGCGGCGCGACGCGTCGCCTGGGACCTCATCGAGCAGGTCCGTGACCGCGGCACGACCGTCGTCCTCGTCACGCACTTCATGGACGAGGCGGAGCGGCTCTGCGACCGCGTCGCAGTGGTGGACAAGGGCAGGATCATCGCGGCGGACACGCCGCGCGGCCTCGTCGTCCGCTACGATCCTCTCGAGCAGGTGGTGTTCAGCTGCGACCTGCCCGAGGTGGAGTGGCTCAGAGGTGTGCCGGGCGCGCGCAGCGTCACCCGGCGCGGGCCCCGCATCGTGGTGGAGGGCACCGGACCGCTGCTCGCGCACGTGGCGGCCGCGCTGGTCGACCGCGGCCTGACCCCCGACGATCTGCGCGTGATCGAGCCGAGCCTCGAGGACGTGTTCCTCACGCTCACGGGGCACCTGGTGGAGGACTGATGCCGGAAGCAGGACGCAGTCGCGCGAGTGCTAGTGAGCGGCCGACGGCCCGAAGGGCCCCGCGGCGGACGGACTGATGAGCCGGGACGCCACGGTTCCGGCCGCGACCGCCGGACGGCGCACCACTCATCCCGGCGGTCTTCGCGTGCTGCTCAAGCTCACATGGATCGAGCTCAAGCTCTTTCTGCGCGAGCCCATGACCATCGTGTTCACGTTCGCCTTCCCCGTGGTGCTCATGTTCGTGCTGGGCGAGGTGTTCGGGAACCAGCCCGGCGGCGCCAACGACCGCGTGTTCAACGGGATGGGTGCGATGAACTACTACGCTCCGGCCTACATCGCCGTGGTCACGATGTCCGTCGGCGTGATCATGCTGCCCGCCAGGCTCACCGACTACCGCAGCGGGGGCGTGCTGCGCCGCTTCCGGGCTTCGCTCGTCCCCATCTGGGCCGTCCTCGGCTCGCAGGTGCTGGCGGCGCTGGTGCTCGGCGTGATCGGCGCCGTGCTGGTCGCCGCCTTCGCGGCGGTCTTCTACCCGGTGCACTTCCCCGATTCGCTGGGCTTGCTGGCCGCCGGGTTCGTGCTCTGCTCGGCGGCGTTCGCCGCCATCGGCACGCTGCTCGGCGCGGTGATGCCCAGCCCACGCGCCGCCCAGGGCGCCGGGCTGATGCTCTTCTTCGTCATGCTGTTCCTGAGCGGCGCCTCGGTGCCGATGGAGGTCATGAGCGACACCATGAGGCGGATCGGCGACTTCCTGCCGCTCACCTATGGGGTCGACCTGCTGCAGGGGGCGTGGAGCGGCGGCTCCTGGGACTGGACCGCCGCGATCGTCCTCGCAGGCATCACTGTCGTCGCAGGGTTCCTGAGCCTGCGCGTCTACCGCTGGGGGTGAGGTCCGGCGGGACCGCCTCTCCCGCTCCGGCCCGGCGTGGGCCGTGTGGCTGCCGTCAGAGCTCGGAGAACAGCTCCGCGAGCCGCTTCTTGACCGCGCCCTGCACCCGGTTCAGGTCGGGCTCGCCATAGAGCCACACCTGCCCGACGGGGTCGGCCGCGGCCACGACGCTCTTACCGTCCTCAGTGGGGATGACGGCGATCGGGAACATGATCGCCACCGGCGCCAGTGGGTCGACGTCGAGCGCCTTGACCGCGGCCACGGGCACCGTCACCTGCAGGATCGCGTACTCCTGCGGCAGGCGCTCGTTGATCTTGGGCCCTTTGACCTGGGCGAGGACGACGAAACCCTTCTCCTCCAGCAGTTCCTTGAGCCGGGCGAGGGCGGCGCGCGGCGCGAGCGACACCATCCTCGCCGCGCGCCAGGCGCCGTGCGCGGCGTGCTCATCGGCGTCCTCCGGTTCCGGGTAGGTCGCACGGAGATACTCGACGATCTCGTCGGAGTCTCCGTAGACCTTGTCGCCGTCCGTGAGCACCGGGACACCATCCTGGCCGGCGATGGCCAGGAGTTCCACACGGTCCTCGTTCGCATACGGGACATTGACCGCGGTATACGTGAGCCCGAGCTCCGTGAGCACCTGACGCACCCGATGGCAGTACGGGCACCACTCAGTCTGGTACAGCGTGATCATCGTCCCTCCGTGAAGCGTGAGAACAGAGAACGGTGCCGCCGGTCGTGCGCTGGCGAAGTCACCAGCTTATCCCACAGCGGGGCTCACCTTCTCGCTCAAGGCCGGAAGAGCGAACAGGAGCGGCCGCGGCACACGTAGGCCGCCGCGGGTGCGGGCGGCAGCCCGGTGTCGCGCATCCTCTCCGCGTCCTGCGCGTCCCCGGGATCGAGCCACTGGACGGTCCGGAGCGGTCGCGGTGCGACCAGCGCGGCGGCGTGCAGCCGTCGCGCCTCCTCATCGTCGCGGCGTCCGACCACCGCGATGTGGTCCGGCCGCTCCAGATAGCGGAGCAGCGCCTGCGCGTACGCCGAGGCGGCGACGCCGTACTGTTCGTACTGCGTGGCCCAGGCGGCGAGGATCTCGAGCGCGCGTTCGCGGAGGCGGGCTTCCCCGGTGTCGGCCTCGAGGCGCAGCAGGACCTCGGCCATCGCCGCGTTCTCGTCGAGCGCCGGCACCGGCTGCGCCAGCAGGCCGGCGCTCTCTCCCGGCACGGCGAGTCTGTCGAGCAGGCGCCCGTCCGGCGCGCACAGGTGCTCGCCGGTCCAGCGCGCGAGGCCGCGAGCGCGTCGCAGCCAGCGCCGGTCGCCCGTCACCTCGTAGGCGTCGAGCTCCGCCGCCGCGACGGTCGCCTGGTCGCCGAGAAGCGGCGCGCCGTCGCCGACGGCCCCGTCCGGATGCACGAAGTGCGCCATCGCGTCGCCGCGCCGCGCCGTCGTGACGAGGTACTCCAGGAGGCGCAGCGCGCGGTCGACGAGCTCCGGCCGGCCGAGCACCGGCGCCGCCCGGAGCAGAGCCCGCGCCGCCAGCGCGTTCCAGTCGACGTAGACCGTAGGGTCGACGAAGGGCGCCGGCAGCCCTGCCCGGCCGCCGGCATCCAGCAGGTAGTACTGCTCGTCGGCGTCCTGGCTGCCGGCGAAGGCGGGTACGTCGTCGCGCCAGAGCGTCGCCAGCAGATAGTCGATCGACCCCTCGGCGACGCGCCGGAACGCCGCAGCGTCGCCGAGGTCGTGTTCCTCCGCGTGCAGTGAGGCCTCGAGGTACAGGAGGATCAGCCGGGCGTTGTCCTCCAGCATCTTCTCGTAGTGCGGCACGCTCCAGTCACGTTGGGTGGCATAGCGGAAGAAGCCGCCCTCGACGCCGTCGTACAGCCCTCCGCCGGCCATGGCGGTGAGCGTCGCGCGCACCACCTCGAGCACGCGCGTCGGCCGCAGGAGCGCGCCGCCTCCCTCGGGCACGTGGTCCGGGTCGCCGGCTCCGCGCAGCAGTCCGTAGGCGAGCGCGAAGGAGTACACGTCCGGCTGCGGGAACTTGGGCTCCGCCCCGATGCCGCCGCAGACCGGGTCGAACCCGCGGACGACCTGCAGCGCCACCTCGGCCGAGATGTCGCCGGGGACCTCGGGATCTCCCTCGAGCGCATCCATCGCCTGTTCGCCGCGGAGAGGCATCCCGGTCAGCCGGGCCATGGCCGTTCCGTCGCCGTCGGCGGCCCGCTCGCCTCCGAGCGCGAGGATCTTGGCCTGATTGGCGTCGAAGAACGCCTTGACGCGCGCCAGGCTCTCGAGCATCTGTTCCGGTGGGAGATAGGTGCCGCCGGTGAGCACGTCGCCGCTGGCGGCGAGGAACGCCGTGGTCGGCCAGCCGCCCATGTTGTAGCGGCGGTTCACGTCGGGGTGGCGGTCGTTGTCGACGCGGACCGGCACGAAGTGCTCGTTGACGGCGGCGATCACGCGCGGGTCGGAGTAGCTCGTCTCGTCCATGACGTGGCACCAGTGGCACCACACGGCGGAGAGCGACAGGAGGATGGGGCGCCCGAGCCGGCGAGCCTCCGCGAAGGCGGGCTCGCCCCACGGGCGCCACCTGATCTCCGCCGCCCGGTTCGGACGCGGGGAGAACCGGAAGTCGCGGTCGCCGCCCATGGCCACGGCATTCCCAAAGGCCCGTGGTCCGAATCAATGACTGGACGTAGGATAGGTCCGTGGACCACGCGCTCGTCATTGAGGCTTCCGGATCCCACCGGGAGGTGGGGCGGCAGATCGGCGAGGCCGCGCGCGACAGCATCGCCTGGGGTCTCGACGCTTACGCCGCACGGTTCGAGGGCCTCGCCGGCTTCGGGTTCGGCGAGGCCGTCGATCGCACCCGCGCGTACCTGCGGCCGGCCGAGGACTACACGCCCCAGGCTCTCGAGCAGCTCCGCGGGATGGCCGAGGCGGCCACGGTCCCCTTCGAGCATCTGTTCGCGCTCAACTGCAGCGAGGAGTTCACCTGCCGGGCGGACGCGAGCTGGCCGGTGGAACACTGCACCTCGTTCGCCGTCGTCGCCGGCGGGCAGCCGGTGGCCGGGCACAACGAGGACTGGTACCCGGAGGAGATCGAAGCACAGACGATCCGGATCGTCCGCGTCAAGGGGCGCTGGTCGGCCGCCGCCTACATCAGCGCCGGTCCTGCCTACAACCTGCCGATCACCGGCGTCACGGCGGCCGGCTTCAGCTCCGCCGCCAACACGGTCTACTATCGCGACGAGCGCGCCGGCGTGCCCAACAACCTGCTGCTCGCCACGGTGCTCTGCCAGCCCGACCTCGAGCACGCGCGTGACGTGATCGCCGCGGCGCCGCGGGCGCGCGGGTCCAACCACCTGCTCTGCGATGCCCGCGGCCGCGTGTGGGATCTGGAGACGAGCGCCGAGCGCTGGGCGTTCCTGGACGGCTCGCCGCCGCCCCCCGATGCGGCGAGCTCCGGCGCGACCGCCCTCTTCACGCACACCAACCACTACGTGTCGCCGGAGCTCGCGCCGGGCGACGCTTCGCGCTCGGAGGGCTCGCGCCTGCGGCGCGAGCGGGCCGAGCGCCTGCTGCTCGACGGCCTCGCGGCAGGAACCGATCTGGTCGAGCTGGGCAGGCGCGTGCTCTGCGACCACGAGAACGCGCCGTCCAGCATCTGCGACCACTGGGAGGAAGACGACCCTGACCCCGATCAGAGCGTGACCACGGCGAGCATGGTGTGGGAGCCGGCCGAGGGCCGTGCACACATCGCCGCCGGCCAGCCCTGTGGGTCGGAGTACGTGACGTTCGACCTCTAAGGTCCGCCCGGGCTTCGAGCGCCGCATTCCCGACGAAGTCGACCGACGTCGTTGCCTTTGTGAACCGCTTCACATTCTAAGGTGAATGTGGTAGCTTCCATGCGCTTCAACGCATATGTGAAGGAACCTTCAAGGGCGCCTTCACTTGCGACATGGGTCCGAACGCTTCGCGGAGCGCGGGGCAAAGCAGTGAAAGGAGTCGAGCGTATGTCCGACAACCTGATGTCTCGGCGCAAGTTCCTCGCCGGGACCGGCCTCGTGCTCGGGGCCGCCTCCGTCTCCGGCGTGGCCTTGCTCAAGGACGCAGACCCGGCGGAGGCCGCCGGCACGGCCATCCCGTGGGCGTATCCGACAGTTCCGGCGGACCAGCCGAACCCAGAGGCCGTCGCCCGGCGCGCCTTCGAGATCTACTTCAAGTCGGGCTGCGCGGAGGCCGTCTGGTACTCCTGCGTCGAGGCCCTCGCCGCCATTCCCGGTGCGAACCAGGCCGATTGGGCGTCGTTGCCGATGAACATGTTCCGCTTCGGCGGCGGCGGCATCGCCGGCTGGGGGACCATCTGCGGAACGCTGAATGGCGCGGCGGCGTTCACCAGCATGGCCGTGGGCCAGAACCTGGCCGCGGACGGCGTCACCAAGGAGTGGACGCATCGCAACAACCTGATCAATGGCATCTTCCAGTACTACGCCGAGACACCCCTCCCGACCAACAACACGTACAAGTCGACGCAGGGCGCGCTCGGCC
>DASUMX010000061.1:0-7595 GCA_036277455.1 Thermoleophilia bacterium | reverse complement strand
TCGACGGCGCCGACTATCCGGACATCGAGGCGGTGGACGCCAAGCTGGTCCGGCTCGGGCACGACACCGGGGCGATGATCGTCAGCACCGACTACACGCTCAAGAAGGTCGCCGAGATCCACGGCGTCAAGATGCTCAACGTCAACGACCTCGCCAACTCGGTCAAGCCGGCGGTGCTGCCGGGCGAGATCATCGAGGTCAAGATCCTGAGAGAAGGGCGCGAGCGGGACCAGGGCGTCGGCTACCTCGACGACGGCACCATGATCGTCGTCGAGGCCGGCAGCAGCCTGGTCGGCTCGCGCGTCAAAGCCGAGGTGACGAGCGTCCTGCAGAGCCCCTCGGGCAAGATGATCTTCAGCCGCGTGAGCGCTCCGCCGCCGGCAGAGAACTGAGTGAGAGGGGATGGACGTGGAGGACCAGCAGGCCGGAGAGACCTGGGTCATCGTCGCGGCTGCCGGCGAAAGCCAGCGGATGGGGCTGCCCGACGGTGAATCGAAACAGTTCCTGCTGCTCGGCGGGGAGACGATCCTCTCCCACTCGGTCCATCGCCTGCTGGCGATGAGCTGCGTGGACGGCATCGTGGTGGTGCTGCACCCGTCGCACACGGTGCGCTTCGCCAACGAGCTCATGCTGTTCGACGATTCCAAGCCGGTGCTGATCGCCGAAGGCGGCAGGGCGCGTTCGGATTCCGTGCGCGCCGGGCTCGTCATGGTGCCTGACAGCGCCACCGTCATCGCCGTCCACGACGGCGCGCGGCCGCTGTTCTCCAAGCACGTGTTCGAGGCCTGCGTGACGGCGCTCCGCGAGACCGACGGAGCCGTCCCCGCCGTCGAGGTCAGCGACACGCTCAAGCGCCAGGGCGAGGGCGGCGCGGTGGCCGGCACCGTCGACCGCGCAGGGCTGTGGGCGGCGCAGACGCCGCAGGTCTTCCGCTCCGCCGCCCTCCGCGACGTGTACGCGCGGACTGACCTGAACGGCGCGACCGACGACGCCATGCTCCTCGAGCGCGGCGGCTACTCCGTGCGCCTCGTGCCCTCCACGCCCGCGAACGTCAAGATCACGACGCCGCAGGACATCCCGCTCGCCGGGGCGCTCCTCTCGTGGGAGGTCGAGACCGACGTTTAGGGTCGGCGGCGGCTACGACGCGCATCGCTTCACCGACGGCCGCGACCTCGTGCTCGGGGGAGTGGCCATCGATCACGCGCAGGGGCTCGCCGGGCACTCCGACGCCGACGTCGCCGTGCACGCGCTGATGGACGCGCTGCTCGGCGCCGCCGGCCTCGGCGACATCGGCGAGCTGTTCCCGGACACGGACCCCGCGTTCGAGGGCGCCTCCAGCATGGCGCTGCTCGAGCGGGTCATCGCGTGGCTCACCACGAACGGGTGGCGGGTCGAGAACGCCGACGTGACGATCGTCTGTGAGCGCCCGCGGCTCTCCGGCTACCGCCTCGAGATGCGCGAGCGCCTGGCCGCGGCTCTGGGCGTGGCCAGCGACGCGGTGAGCGTCAAGGCGACGACCACCGAGGGCATGGGGTTCGAGGGGCGCGGGGAGGGCATCGCCGCCCACGCCGTCTGCCTGCTCAGCCGCTGACGGCGGGCTGCCCGCCCCGGCGACGCCGACGACGACGGTTCCTTAACGACGACGGCCCGCCAGCGGCGGGCCGTCGGAGCGTTCTCTCGGGGCCGGTCAGGAGGCCTTGACGTCCTTGTCCTCGGCCGTCGCGTCGCGCTTCACGTCCACGATCTCGTCGTCGTCGGCGTCGTCGTTCAAGCCCTGCTTGAAGCCCTTGATGCTCTGGCCCATCGACTTGCCGAGCTTCGGCAGCCGCGTCGCGCCGAAGAGCAGCAGGATGACCAGAGCGATGATGATGAGTTCTGGTGCACCGAGGTTTGGCATGTCCTAGTCTCCCGTCTCTCCACGCGCCGCGGCTGCGGTACGCGCAGCCGTTGACGCTGTCGCACACATCACTGTAGAGCCTGCCCCCGCGGCAAGCAAGTGCGTACGCCGCGAGCGTTGCCGTTGCAGCCGCGGAAGAGCCCGAGAAGCGAAGGTCAGTTCCCGCCGAAATAATATTGCTAAGTTACTTAGTGTTTGTTATTCTCCCGGGAAAGAGGAGCGCCGCGCATGCGGCTCCGGGCACCGATTCCCAGAGATGGAGGAACCCGATGGCCATGACCAGACGCAGATTCGTGGTGGCTGCCGGAGTGTCCGCGCTCGGCGCGCTCGCCGTCCGGGCGGCCGAGCGCCTCGAGCCCGCCGTGGCGGCGGCGGCCCCGGCCCTTCGGCCGGCCGCGCGCGGCACGAGCGCCGGGCGCTGCGCCCTCTGCGGCTCGGCGACGCACACGACGCTCGACGCGACCTGCGCCGAGGCCGCCGCGCGCCGGCGAGAGGTACAGACCGCGGCCAGGCGCATCGGCGCGCGGGCGGGGAGGACGGACGCATGAAGGCCACCCGGCGGCAGTTCCTCGTCGGCGCGGGGGTCGCGGCAGGGAGCGCCGCCGCGGCCGGCGCGCTCGGTCCACTCGCCTCAGCCGGCCGCGACGACGTGCAGCCCTCGCTCCCCGTCGACCGCGTGGTGCGCACGACCTGCTCTCCGAACTGCACCGGCTCGTGCGGGCAGCTGGCCTTCGTCCGCGACGGCCGCGTCGTCAAGGTCCAGCAGGCGGCGGATTACCCGGATGCCGCGTACAACCCCCGCGGCTGCATGAAGGGCATCTCCTACCACCTGCTCATCCACGGCCCCGACCGCATCCAGACGCCCCTCGTGCGCACCGGGGAGCGGGGGAGTGGGGAGTTCCGCGAGGCCACCTGGGACGAGGTCCTCGAGAAGATCGCCGGCGAGCTGCAGCGCATCGGAGACGAGTGGGGCTGGGACGCGGTCCACGTCTTCAGCCAGGTGCCGGGTTCGGGCTACATCCAGAAGGGCGCGGCCTATCGCGCCTGTGCCGCGCTGGGCATGGTCCACGGCACGAGCTTCGACTTCAACGGCGACCTGCCAATGGGCATGCCGATCACGTTCGGCGTGCAGAACGCCGAGCACGAGTCCAAGGACTGGGCCAACAGCCGCTTCATCCTGCTGATCGGTGCGAACCCGCTCGAGACGCGCATCCCCGACGTGCACTTCATCCACGACGCGGTGGAGCGGGGCGCGCGCCTCGTGGTCGTCGACCCGACGTTCTCGTCCACGGCGGCCAAGGCCGACGCCTGGGTGCAGATCAAGCCCGGCACCGACGCGGCGTTCGGCCTCGCCCTCTGCAATCGGATCGTGGCCCGCGACCTGGCCGACTGGGACTTCATGCGCACGTACACCGACGCGCCGCTCCTCGTGCGCACCGACACGGGCAAGCGGCTGCGTGCGGACGAGCTGGCCGCCGGCGAGGCCCGTGATCCGGGCCCGGCCGCCGGCGTCGGCCTCGGCGACTACGGCAGGCAGGCGCCGCCGGCGGGGACGGTCCCCGGCACGCCGGCGGCCCAGAGCCCGGCGCACGGCGTGCCGCTGCCGAACGACCGCTACGTCGCCTGGGACACCGTGCGCGGCGAGGCGGCGGTCATCGGCACGGAACGGCTGGGTATCCCGGCAGGCGTGGACGCCGCGCTCGACGGCGAGTACGAGGTGAAGCTGGCCGACGGGTCGCGCGTCACCGTGACGCCCGGGTTCGCGCTCGTGCGCGCGGAGCTGGACGGCTGGACGCCGGAGCGCGCCGCCGAGATCACCGGGGTCCCCGTCGAGACGATCGTGCGCGTCGCCGACGCCTTCGCGGCCGAGCGTCCGGCGGCCGTCATCATGGGCGGCGGCAGCAACCACTGGTTCCACGGCGACCTCACCGGGCGCGCCTTCGCGCTGCTCGCCTCGCTCACCGGCAACGTCGGCCGTTCGGGCGGCGGCTTCTCGGTCTACGTCGGCCAGTACAAGGTGCGCGTGGATACCTCGCCGTGGTGGGCGCTGGGCGAGACCAAAGCCAAGATCGTGCCCAGCGTGTACTTCGTCCGGGGGCGCACCGAGACCATGCACGAGACGGTCCCGTATCCCGAGAACGGGTTCAAGGCGCTCATCTGCACCTTCGCCAACATGTTCCTGCAGGCCATGGACGTGAACCGCCTGCACAAGACGCTGGACGGCTGCGAACTCGTCGTGGTGGTCGACCACCAGATGACCGACACCGCGAAGTGGGCGGACATCGTGCTGCCGGCGGCCACCTGGTACGAGAAGACCGACCTCACGGCCACGCCGCTGCACCCCTACCTGCAGATCCAGCAGGAGGCGATCCCCCCCGTGGGGGAGTCACGGCCGGAGCTGTGGATGTGGCAGGAGATCGTCAAGCGCATCGACCCGGCGTTGTTCGAGGAGTACTTCGACGTGACGGCGGAAGAGGCGATCGAGGCGATGCTCGCCCAGGGCGAGGGTACCGAGGGCATCACGCTCGAGCAGCTGAAGGCGGGGCCGGTGCGACTGGACGTGCCCGACCCCGACGTCGCGTTCGTGCGCCAGGTCGAGGAGCTCGTGCCGTTCCCGCCGCAGTCGCTGCCGGCTCCGCTGGAGGCGACGGCGGCGTTCATCCCCACGCGCCGTGCCGAGTTCTACAAGGAGGAGGACCGCTTTCTGGAGCTGGGCGAAGCGGTCCCCACGTACAAGCCGCCGCACGACGACGAGGTGCACGATCCCGCGGAGTACCCGATCGCCCTGCTCTCGCCGCACTCCAAGTGGCGCATCCACTCGAGCTACGCCAACGTGGCCTGGCTCAACGAGATCACCGGCGGCCGGGCGCCGGTGCTGCTGCACCCGAGCACCGCCGGCGAGCGCGGCATCGGCGAGGGCGACCTCGTGGAGCTGCGCAACACCCGCGGGAGTGTCCGCGCCTGGGCGCACCTGACGCCCGCCGCCCGGCCCGGCAGCGCCACCCTCTTCGAGGGCTGGTGGAGCAGGCAGCTCGGCGGCGGCAAGAGCGTGAACGAGCTCACCTCCTCCGAGGTGAACCCCATCCACGAGATCCACTACGTGGCCAACATGTGGTGCCCCTCGACCGGCTGGAAGGACTGCCGCTGCGAGGTCACGAGGATCGGCGACGGTATCGACGCGGAGATCGCCGCGGCGGCCGCGCCCGACGTCGCCGCGGCCCCGGCGCCGTCCGTACAGGAGGTGACCCATGGCTGACAAGGTCTCGCCCGTCGAGGCGCTGCCGCCGGCGTCGCGAGCGTACGGCGAGCTGGAGCAGCCGAGCGACGAGCCCCGCTGGGGGATGGTCGTCGACCAGGAGCGCTGCATCGGCTGCTGGTCGTGCTGCGTCATCTGCAAGTCTGAGAACGACGTACCGCTGGGCATGTGGTGGAACCGCATCGACACCATCGGCGATGCGCTCGACACCCCCAGAGAGGTCAACGGCGAGCTGGAGATGCACTGGCTGCCGCTCGCCTGCCAGCACTGCGAGAACCCGGCCTGCACCAAGGTCTGCCCCGTGGCGGCCACCTACCCGCGCGAAGACGGGGTCGTGATGCAGGATCCGCAGCGCTGCATCGGCTGCCGCTTCTGCATGGTCGCGTGCCCGTACGGCGTGCGCACGTTCAACTGGGGCGAGCCCGACCGGCCGACGGGCTTCGACACCGGGATGGTGCCGCCGCGGCCCGTCGGCACCATGGAGAAGTGCACCTTCTGCGTCCACCGCCTGGCGGAGGGGCAGGTGCCCTCGTGCGTGTGGTCCTGCCCCGCGCAGGCGCGCATCTTCGGCGACCTCAACGATCCGGACAGCCGCGTGAGCCGGCTCATCCGTGAACGCAGCGGCGAGATGCTCCTGGAGGAGCGCGGTACCGAGCCGCGCGTGTACTACCTGCCGCCGCGCCGCAAGAGGGGGCTGGACACATGAGCACCGTCGTCACACCGGCCGCGGCGCCGGCCGAGGGCCGCGAGCGGCGGGCCCTGAGGCTCTGGATCGGCCTCCTGGCGCTCGGGATCGCCGTGGGGCTCGGCGCCTGGGTCTACCAGCTCGCCAACGGGCTGGCCGCCACCAACATGCGCAACCCCATGATGTGGGGCCTGTACATCACCATGTTCATGTACTTCGTGGGACTCTCCGCCGGCGGGCTGATCGTCGCCTCCGCCGGCCGGCTCTTCGGCGCGAAGCAACTCAAGCCCGTGGTGCGCATCGCCGTGCTGGAGGCGACCGTGGCGGTCATGATCGCCGCCCTGCTCCTGCTCCCGGACATCGGCCGCCCGGACCGCGCCTGGCACCTGTTGCGCTACCCGCAGCTCATGTCGCCGCTCATCTGGGACCTCACCATCGTCACCGTGTACTTCCTCATCTCGGCGACCTACGTGTGGGTGTACACCCGCTCGGACCTGGCTGCTCGCGGCAGCCGGCTCGCACTCGGCACCGGCACGTCCCTCGCGGACGCGCGCCGCGACGAGCGGCTCAAAGGCGTGCTCGCGGCCGTCGGGCTCCCGGCGGCGATCCTCCTGCACTCCATCACCGCCTGGATCTTCGGCCTGCAGATCGCGCGCGGGTTCTGGTACTCGGCGATCATGGCGCCGCTGTTCATCGCTTCGGCCCTTGTCTCGGGCACCGCGCTCATGATCGTGCTGGCGCTCATCGTGCGGCGCACGGGCAAGGTCGGCTTCAAGGACGACCTGGTGAGCTACCTCGGCGGGATGCTGGCCGTGTTCATCGCCGTCGAGGCGTTCCTCGTGTTCTCGGAGATGCTCACGGCGGCGTATCCCGGGGCGGGCTTCGAGGCGGACCCCGCCCGCCGGCTCCTCACGGGCCCCTACGCGGGCTTCTTCTGGTTCGAGGTGGTGGCCGGCCTGGTCGTCCCGTTCGTCCTGCTGGTGGTCAAACGGTTGCGCGCCGATCCGCGCTGGGTGGCGGCGGCCTCCGTGCTCGCGGTGGCCGGCATCCTCATCCACCGCGTCAACATCGTGCTCAACGGCCTCTCGTACGCGACCGTGCCGTTTCCGCCGGGCGTGCCGATCGGCACCGCGCCGCCGGAGGGGGCGACCGCGTTCGCGCTCAGCTACTTCTACAGCCCGGCGCTCATCGAGTACCTGGTGGCCGGCGGCGTGATCTGCTTCGGCGCGCTCGTCTTCACGCTCGCCGCGCTGTGGCTGCCGCTGCGGGAGGGTGGCGCGGCGCGGCTGCCGGACGCCGGGTCGTGACCAGCCGCTTCGACTTGCCGCCGCGTGGCCGGGACCGGCACGTGGCGCGCCGCCCTCGTCACGATAGGCTTGCGTCATGAGGCTCGAGCTGACCAAACGCGGCGACTACGCGGTGCGCGCGATGATCGCCCTGGCGCGCGACGATGCCGGCGGGCTGATGAGCGCCAGGACGATCGCCGCGGCGATGGCGATCCCGCCGCGCTTCCTGCCGCAGGTCATGGCCGACCTGGTGCGCGCCGGTCTCGTCGAGGGCGTCACCGGAAGGAGCGGCGGCTACAGGCTCTCGGTGGCCGCCGCGGACACGAGCCTGCTGCGGATCGTCGAGGCCGTCGAAGGAAGCAGCCGCCGCGAGACCTGCGTCCTGCGCGGCGGTCCCTGCGGGCGCGACGGGGCCTGCGCGGTCCACGCCGCCTTCTGCAGCGCCGAGGAAGCCATGATCGGCGCGCTCGA
>DASUMX010000060.1:0-9303 GCA_036277455.1 Thermoleophilia bacterium | reverse complement strand
CGACCTTGCCCATCTCCTTCTCGATGCGAGCCAGGTCGGCCTCCGCGATCGGCTCCGGCAGCTGCAGGTCGTAGTAGAAGCCGTTCTCGATGGTCGGGCCGATGGCGTACCTGGCGCCCGGGAACAGATGGACGATGGCCTGCGCCATGACGTGTGAGGCGGTGTGGCGCTGGATGTCGACGGCGTCGGGATCGTCACCTTTGAGCGTGACGATGTCGAGCTTGTCGCCGTCGTGCAGGGGCGCGGTGGCGTCGACGAGCAGGGTGACGTCCGGCTCGTCGGGAGCGGTGACGCGACCCGCGATGGCGGCCTTCGCCAGTCGCGGCCCGATCGCCGCCGCGGCATCGCGCACGCTGGCGCCGTCGTCGAGCTCGAGGGAGGAACCGTCGGGGAGGGTGACGTGCAGGGTCATGCGGGGTGGTCCTTTCTGGGCTTGCGCGCCCGCGCACCTTGCGGGGGCTGTTGACCGGCCGAGTCTAGCAGACGGAGCCGTGGTAGCATCCGCGCGCCGTGCTAGCTTCTCTTCTCGCTCTGGTCGCCAGCCTCTCCTGGGGCACCGCCGACTTCTGGGCCGGCCTGGAGTCGCGCAGGACGACCGTCTGGACGGCCGCGCTCATCGGGCAGGGCGTCGCGGCCGTCGCTCTCGTCCTGATGCTGCTCGTCCTCGCGCCGGATACCCCTTCGGCCGCGGCGCTCGTCCCGGCCGTGCTCGGCGGCGTCGCCGGCGGAGTCGGCGCGCTGCTGCAGTACCGCGCCCTCACCGTGCTCGACATGAGCGTCGCCTCGCCCATCGTCGCCGGCGCCGCGCTGGTCCCGGTGCTGTGGGGACTGGCGCGCGGGGAGCAGCCCGGGGCCCTGCAGATCGCCGGCGTCGCGATGACCCTGGCAGGGATCGTCGCGATCTCGCGCGGGCCTTCGCGCGACGCAGAGGGTGAACGCGTCGGCCCACCTGGGCGCGCCGACCGCGCCGGGGTCCTCCTGGCGATCGGCTCTGCCGTCACGCTGGGCCTGTTCCTCGTCGCGGTGGACTACGGGGACGAGGCGGGGACCCTCTGGACGGTCACCGTCGTGCGCGCGGTGGCGTTCGTCGTGCTCGCCCTCATGGCCGCCGTCTCAGGGCCGGTGCTGCGGCCTCGCGGCCGGGCGCTGCCGATCCTGGTCGCGGTGGGGCTCCTGATCGCGACCGCCAACATCAGCTTCGCGTCGGCGACGTCGATGGGCTACCTCAGCATCGTCGCGGTCCTCGGCTGGCTGAACCCGGCCGTCACCATCGTGTGGGCACGGGCAGTCCTGCACGAACGCCTGCGGCCGTTGCAGGTCGCGGCGGCCGTGCTCGTGTTCGCGGGGATCGTCTGCATCACCCTCGGGTAGCGGCGACTCCGGTGTCACGAGGCCGCCGCGCCCTCGCCGTCGCGGCTCGGGACGCTCCGCGGCGCCGTGGCGCCGGTCCTTCTGAGCGGGCGCATGCCGAAGAGGAAGCGCGTGGTCTGGAACCGGCGCACCAGCTCGTACAGGGCGAACGTCGCGGCCACGGAGACGACCAGCAACGTGAGCCACTGGAGCGGCTCGGCGGCGGGCAGGCCGACCAGGTAGAAGGCGGCGACCACGATCACCGACTGGTGGAGCAGGTAGACCGGGTACGACGACTCCGCCAGGTAGGCGAGCCCCGCAGAGCTTCTATTGAGGTACCGGCGGCCGTAGCCCAGGAGGCCGACGATGACCAGCCAGGAGGCGAGCGCGCCGAGGAAGCTCAGGCCCGCGATCTGCAGCGAGGGATCCGGCAGCGAATCGCGCAGACTGCCGCTGAGCACCCACCAGACGGCGAGGGCGACACCGGCGGCCAGCGCCGGCAGGCGGTACCGCTCGGCCGACTGCAGGAAGCCCGGCGCGCAGACCGCGACGTAGCCGAGCACGAAGAACACGAGGTAGTAGAAGGGCTCCAGCGCCTCGGTCGGGTCCGGCACCGCCGCGCCGAGCATGATGAGCAGCGCCGCGACCAGCCACCAGGCGGGGTGCGCGAGGCGGCGCGAAAGGCCCTGCAGCAGCGCGCCGCCGCGCCCGCGGTTCGCGAGCAGCGGTGCGGCGATCAGGGCGACGAAGAGCAGCACGAAGAGGAACCACAGGTGGCCGAAGCCGAAACCGCCGAAGTAGTCGCCGCCTTCCTGGATGTTCCAGCGGAGGAAGTCACCGCTGATCAGGTAGTGCCAGAACGAATCCTGGTAGCCGGAGTTGAAGCGGGCGCCGTACCAGGTCTGGATCGGGATCAGCAGGAGGAACACGCCGGCGACGAACGGGACGCCGAGCCGGGTGAAGCGCTCGCCCACGTACTGCCGCGAGCTGCGCTTGCGCAGCGCGAAGTACGTGGAGGCGCCGGCCAGCAGGAAGAGCAGCTGCATGTGCCACACCGAGATGAAGCCGAGCGCGTAGTCGAGGGTCGTCGACAGCTGGCTCGCCTTCACGTAGAAGGCCTCGGTGTTGAAGACCCGCAGCGTGTGGTACGGGAAGAGCAGCAGCACGGCCAGCACCCGCAGCCAGTCGATGAAGTGGAGCCGGTCAGTGGTGGCGTCGAGGGCGTTCATGGTTCCTCCCCGTGGTCTCTGCGATCGACGTCCCGATCATCTCGCCGGGCGAGCTCCTGCACATCGACCCGGAGGAGCATCCGGCGGGCGACGAGCGGCGTATCTTTCGCGTGGGACCTGGGGTGGAGGAGGTGCGACCCAGGTCCGAGGGTGAGCCTGGCCGGATGGGGAGGGCGGTCCGGCCGGCCTCAGCCTTGAGACGGGCGCAGCTCGGTGATGACGCGGCGCATCTGGGCGAGCGCCTGCGTGGTCAGCTCCTGGAGGCGCTCGAGCTGGGGGCCGGCCTGCGCCGGCTCCGACAGGAGCTCCCGCGCCGCGGCGCTGGCCTCGAGCGCGCTCCCCAGCGTACGCGTGACCGACTGCTCCAGGTCGCGCGCGACCCGGGCGCGCTGCTCGATCGCGGCCAGCTCGTCGGCCTGGCCGCTGTAGGCCTGCAGGCGCTCGTGCGCCGCCCGCAGGTCGGCGACCATGCGCTCGCTGGCCGCCCGCTCGGCGCCGAGCTCGCGGGTCACGACGACGTAGGTCGAGAGCACGACGCCCGCCGCCATGGGGATCAGTCCGAGCGCGAGGCCGCGGACGAGCCCGAGCTCCAGCACCAGCGACCCGCCCATCAGCGCGACGAGCGCCGCCACCCAGATGGTGCGCGGCAAGGCCGGGAACGCGACCGCGGCCTCGTAGCACATCAGGACGAACAGCACGGTGACGAAGTCGCGCTGCGGGTCGACCGTCAGCAGCACCAGGACGATGGCGACCTGGACGACGAAGGCCAAATGCACCAGCGGGTCGGAGACGGGGCGTCGCAGCACGACGACCAGCAGGATGACCAGGAAGGCGGCGAAGCCGGCGAGATACCCGGGCCACTCTCCGGCGCCGGCGAAACTCAGGGTGCGCGCCAGGACCGCCGCCCACACCACCACCATGGCGATGACGCCGAGGCGGTTCGGCAGTGACGCCGGCTGCACGGGCGCGGCCACGGCCCCCCTACTCCTTCCGCGGTCCGCCGGGGGCGCCCCGCCCCTCGGCGTCGCCGGCGAGCCCGTGCTTGAGCGCGTAGATGGCCAGCTGCGTCCTGTCCTTGAGCTCCAGCTTGGCGAGGATGTGGCCGATGTGCGTCTTCACCGTCTTCTCGCTGAGGACGAAGGTCTCCGCGATCTCGCGGTTGCTGAGGCCCTGCGCGACCAGGGCGACGACCTCGAGCTCGCGCTCGGTGAGGTCGCCGGGCGGCGACGGCGCGCGGGCGGGGGCTTCGTCCGCCCGCGGCCCCATCGCCGCCTCCATCACCTTGCGCAGCGCGTCGGGGTGCAGCCTCGGCTCGCCCCGGTGCACGGCGCGGATCGCCTCCACCAGTTCCTCCGGGCTCACGTCCTTGAGCAGGTAGCTGGAGGCGCCCGCCTCCAGGGCCGGCAGCACCTGGTCGTCCCCGGCGAAGCTGGTCAGGGCGATCACCCCCACGGCGGCCGACTGCTCCTTGATGCGCCGCGTGGCCTCGATGCCGTCCAGACGCGGCATGACGATGTCCATGAGGACCACGTCCGGCCGAAGCGCGGCGGCCTGCTCCACTGCCTCGAGCCCGTCGCCCGCCTCGCCGACCACGTCGAGGTCGTCGTGCAGCTCGAGGAAGGTCCGCAGACCCCGGCGGACCACCTGATGGTCGTCCACGATCAGCACCCTGATCGGTGCGCTCTCAGTCACCGTCGGTTCCTCCCTCGCCGTCAGTCTCGCCGGTCTCGCCGGCCTCCGCCACGACCCGCGTCCCGCCGCCCGGACGGCTGGTCACCGTCAGGCGCCACCCTATCTCGGCGGCGCGCTCCGCCATGCCGGTGAGGCCCAGCCCGGAGCCGGCGCGCTCGGCCGGGTCGAAGCCGCTGCCGTCGTCCTCCACCTCGAGGCGGTAGGGGCGGCGCAGGCGCAGGCGCACCGCCGCCTCCTCCACCCCCGCATGTTTGACCACGTTGTTCAGGCCCTCCTGGGCGATGCGCAGGAGGGCCGCCTCCTGCTTCGCCGGCAGCGGCTCGTCGCCGTCCACCTCGAGACTCACCGCCAGCCCGTCCCGGAGCTTGCGCTCCGTGCAGTGCCGCCCGAGGGCGCCGGCGAGCCGGCCTCCTCCGGGAGCGGAGGCCGGTGGCTCGGCGGCCAGCGCGGTCATCTCCTCCAGGGCGCTGTGCGCGAGATGGTCGATCTGGTCGAGCTGCGCCGGCACCTCGCGGGGCTCACGCTGCAGGAGCAGGAGCGCCGACCGGGCGGTGAGGGTCATGCTGAACAAGGTCTGCGTCACCGAATCGTGCAGGTCGCGCGCCAGCCGCTGGCGCTCGCGCGCGGCGCCCAGCCGCTGGGCCCGCTCGGAGGATTCGGTCAGGCGCTGGTTGGCCTGCCGCAGGTCGGCGGCCAGCGCCTCGTTGCGCGTCCGCACCTCGACGGCGCGCCGGGCGGCCAGCGCATAGGCCGCGAAGAACACGTTCGCGGCGGCGTAGATCGCCACCAGCGAGACGGTCGAGGAGCCACCGTACTCCTCGATGAGGCCGACGCCGGTCAGCCCTGCGAACACGGCGATGAGCACCCACACGGCGCGCGGCTGCCAGCGCTCGGCCGCCTGCATCACGGGGACCGCCAGCAGCACGGCGAAGAAGTCGCTCGAGTCGGATTGCGTCAGCAGCAGCAAGACGACCGCGCCCTGCGCGGTCAGGTAAGCGACGAACGACGGCGGCCAGGCGCGCGCTGCGAACGGCTCGGCGAGCACGAGCACGAACCAGACGGCGAGCAGGGCGAGGACGAGGATCCGCTGCTCGCCCTCGAAGGCGAGCAGCGAGCGCAGCACGGCCGCGACCCCCAGGAACGCGACGGTGGTCGCGAACACCCAGCGGTGGGCCGGCGGGCGCGGCTCGTCGCCGGCCCATGAGAGGTCGTCGTCCGGGGGTATCCTCGGTCTCGTCCTGGGCATGGGGCCATCCTACGCCCGCCACGCCGAGGACCGGTCAGCCCAGGGCGGCCAGCCGGCGCGCGGCGACGATGCGCGCCTGCAGCTCGTGCCCCCCGGCGGCAGCCTGGATGCAGTCGTCGGCGCCGGCCTCGAAGCCCTCGCCGGCCTGTTCCGCGCTGGGGGTGAGGAGGATGATGTAGGGGGGCCGGGAGCGCCGCTGCGAGCGCAGACGCCGGCACAGCTCCGGCCCGCCGCAGCCCGGCAGGTCCCAGTCGACCACGGCGAGAGCGGGAGCGTTGGCCGCCAGGAGCAGGGACATGGCGTGGGCGCCCTCGCCGGACTCGACCGGCTCGAGCCCGAGCCGGAGGAGGTCCCTGGCCATCTCGCGCAGGACGTCCCTCTCATGGGCATCGCCGTGAGCGATGAGCAGCTTCACACGTTCCCCCCGGGGCGGACCGCCGCGCCGGATGGCGCGGCGTACTCTCTCGCTCCCATTCTCGGGCCTCGGGCCTCCGCTGGGGATAGAACGATCGCCTAGCGCGGCGCCTCCACCGGCCTGAACCGCTTCTGTGCGGAGACGATCTCGCGCAGAGCTTCCTGGAGGCTCGCGCGCGTGAGCGGCGGCAGCGTCCACGTCTCGATGATGTTGTCGACGGGACGCCCGTGGCGGAGGCGGTTGGCGTGGTGGCGCAACTGCAGGTGCTGCATGCTGATGAACGCCTCGCGGAGGGCGCGCTCGGGGATCACGTCGTCGCCGCCGACCTCGACGATCGCGCCGAGCCGCTCGAGGGTGGACGCCGACGTGATGGACGAGGCGAAGGCGAAGTAGCGCGCGTAGTTCTGGATGGGCACGAGCCCGTTCTTCTTGATGTCGATGCTGCCCTCGAGCTTGCCGCGGAAGCCGAGCGGCGGTCGTACCCGCGTGCCCAGCTGGATCAGCCCCTCGAGGAACCGGCGGTGCTCCGGGGCCTCGCGCATCACGTCGGTGAGCACCTTGTCGACGTAGAGGTCGCCGGCGACCTGGCGGTAGTCGAACGAGACACTGGCGCGGGCCATGCGATCCAGGTCCTTGCCCTCGAGACAGTCTTCGAAGGTGGACCGCCACCCGGAGAGCGGCATCCGCCAGGCGCCGTTGCTGGCGAGCACGCCGTGCGGGTCGGCAGGCAGGCCGCAGCGGGCGATGCCCGTGTTGACGTCCCGCGCCAGGACGCGGAAGTAGTCGGCCACGGCGGGGTCGTCGGTGTCGTCGTAGGCCAGCCCGTTGTCCTGGTCGGAAGCGAGCGTGAGCTCGGACCGCGCGGCGCTGCCGAACGCGAGCCAGGCGTAGGGCACAGGCGGCTCGCCCAGCCGGTCGATGACCAGCTCGAGCAGCTGCGAGGTGATCGCGTCGTGGAGCACCGTGAACACCCGGGTCATGGACGGGGCGTCGATGTTCGCGGTCATGAGGTCGAGGAAGAGCTGGGGGATGTCCGCCGCCGCCGTGACGACCTCGTCCTCGGTGCGCGACGCCATGATCTCGCGACGCAGGGCGAACGGGCTGCGCGCCTCGAGCGACATCAGGTTGCTGGCGGACAGGACGCCCACCACCTCCCCCTCGTCGTCGAGCACCGGGAGGTGGTTCACGCCGGCGGTCATCATCGCGATGCTCGCCTCCGGGGCGAGCACCTGCGCGCCGATCGTGTGCACCGGTGCGGACATGATCTCCGTGACGGGGGCGTGACGCGACACGCCCCCGACGACCACCTTGTCGCGCAGGTCGACATCGGTGACGATGCCGGCGATGCCTCTGCCGCCGGGGCCGCGCACGATGATCGCCGAGCGCTTCTCGGCGATCATGATCTTTGCGGCCTCCCGCGCCGTCGTCTCCGGGTCGCAGAACAGCGGCTTGCTGCGCGTCACCGACGTGACCGGCATGACGCGCACGTCGGGCAGGGCGCGCATCGTCCCGGCCGCCTGCAGCAGACGCTCGCGGGCGTTGGCGGCCATCCACTGGAGGCCGGACGGGCGGCTGAGCACCTCGAACGCGACTTCGCGCGGCAGGCAGTAGAGCATCGAGTCCTCCCGCGCCCTCGTCGTGAACTCGGGGGCGAGGCCGGTGAGCAGCGTCGGGTGACCGACGACCTCACCGGCCGCGAGGACGGCGACGTAGGCATCTTTGTGGACCAGCTCGAGCGCGCCGAGTCGCACCACGTAGAGTTCCTCGCCGGGCGGCCCGCCTTCCACGAGGATCGCCTCGCCCGCAGGCACGGCGCGCTCGCGCACCGCGGCGGCGACGTCCCGCAGTTCCTCGGGCGGCAGGTCCTTGAACGGGCGGACCCGCGAGAGGAAGCGGACCCTGTCGGCGATACGTGCGGGATCGGCGCCCGGCGTGATCTCCATCTCTGCTCCTCTACCTGATCGCGCGTTCGAGGAGCCCGCGCTCGTGCAGGTGGCGCAGGCTCTCGATCACGTCGGCCTCGTTCTTGTGCTCGAGCACGACCATGGCTCCGGCGGCGCGGGCCAGCTCCATGACGGGCGCGGCGTCGATGACGCCGCGCCCCAGCGGGAGATGCTGGTCGCCGCCCACGTGGCCCCCGTTGTCGTGCAGGTGCACGTGCTTGAGCAGGTAGCGGTCGTCGGCGAGCCACGCGGACAAGGTGCCGGTGACGGCCGCGTGTCCGACGTCCAGCGAGAGTCCGAGGCCGCGGAGGTCGAGATCGCCTGGGGCCCGGAAGTGGGTGTGCTTGACGAAGGGCAGGTTTTCGACGGCGATCGTCACCCCGTACTCCTCCTGCAGCAGCGCGAGCGCCTCGAAGGAGCTCTCGAGCGTGGCGACGACGCGCGTGTCCCACCCCTTGTACCGGCGCTGGAGGTCGGGGTGCACCACGTAGACGAGCGCCCCGAGCGCGCCCGCGACCTCGAGCTGCCGGCGGTGCTCGTCGAGCGCCCTCCGGTGCTGCCGTCCCGAGCGGCTGCCGTACTCGAAGTGGAGGAACGGCCCGTGGACGGTGAACGGCAGACCGGCGAGATCGACGACGCGCGCGTTGGCGGCGTCGAGCAGGCTGTGCCGGCCCAGCGAGAGGATCTCGGCCGAGGGCGCGATCTCGCCGATGCGCAGCAGAGCCGCCGCGAGCGAGAAGTTCGCGTACGCCCCCGTCGAGATCCCGATGTCTGCGTAGATGGGCACCCGGTATGCAGTATCGCACGCCGGGTGCCTCATGGCTCGCCTGTCAGCGGGGGTAGTGGGGCGCCTTGTACGACGCCGTGCCGTACGGGTTGGTGCTGACCGGGTCGAGCGTCGCCCCCTCGACCATATGGTACCGGCCGACGATGGAGGCGAGCGGGTAGCCGTCTCCGCCGTTGACGCGCATCAGCGCGTGGCGGAACACGGGGCTTTCCGGAGCGGCGACCGCCGCCGGATGGACCACGGGCGAGACGATGCTCGCGCCCACGGTCGTGGTGGTCGTCGTCGGCGCCGGCTGACCGACGGCCCAGATCACCACGGCGGCGATCAGCACGATGGCGATCAGCGCGACGACCGGCGCCAACGGAAGGTGATGGACATGGGGCCTGTGGGCGATGGTGTGACTCATGACGCGCTCCCCTCTCGCGGACATGTGGTTCTCCGACCACGGGTCCAGCGTAGGCGCGGGGGCACTCGTCGTGCATCGCCCAAAAGGGGTGAACCGCACTGCAAGCGAAGGACCGTGACGCCGCGTCTCAGGCAGGCGCCGTGACTCACGACGAGGCGTGCTGGTGCCGATGCTGGCCGCAGAGGACGGAATCAGAGGGGAGACGATGGACCCGACGACCGAGGGCGCGGAGGCG
>DASUMX010000059.1:0-2627 GCA_036277455.1 Thermoleophilia bacterium | reverse complement strand
CCGCCATGTCGAACGAGACGCCCGCGTCGATCAGCTGCTCGTCGGCGACCGGCCAGGAGCTCAGGTGCACGCTCTCGGGCGCGGGGGCGGCGGCCGCTGACGTGGCCGCGCCGGCCGCCGGCCCGTCCACCGAGCGCACCAGGTTCTGGTACAGCTCCTCGGCGACGAACGGCGTGAACGGCGCGAGCAGCTTGGTCACCGTGACGAGCGCCTCGTAGAGCGTGTGGTAGGCGGCCAGCTTGTCGGCGTCGCTCTCGCTCTTCCAGAAGCGACGCCGGCTGCGGCGCACGTACCAGTTGCTGAGGTCGTCGACGAACTGCTGGATCGCGCGGCAGGTGCCGGTGGCGTCGTAGGCCTCGAGGCCGGCGGTGGCGTCCTGGACGAGCGTGTTCAGCTCGCCGATCAGCCAGCGGTCGAGCAGCGGCCGCTGCTCCACCGGCACGTCCTCCACCGCCGGGTCGAAGCGGTCGATGTTGGCGTAGACGGTGAAGAAGCTGTACGTGTTCCACAGGGTGAGCAGGAACTTGCGCACCACTTCGTCGACCATGTCGGCGCTGAAGCGGCGGGGGCTCCAGGGCTGCTGGCTCGCGAACATGAACCAGCGGAAGGCGTCGGCGCCCTGGTGGTCGAGGATGTCGTCGGGCTGCACGATGTTGCCCTTGCTCTTGCTCATCTTCTGGCCGTCGGCGTCGAGGATGTGGCCGAGGCAGACGACGCGCTTGAAGGAGCTGCGGCCCTCGACGAGCGTGGCGACGGCGAGCAGGCTGTAGAACCAGCCGCGCGTCTGGTCGATGGCCTCGCAGATGTAGTCGGCGGGGAAGCGCTCGCGGAAGAGCTCCTGGTTCTCGAACGGGTAGTGCCACTGGCCGAACGGCATGGAGCCGGAGTCGAACCAGGCGTCGATGACCTCCGGGACGCGGCGCATCTCGCCGGCGCAGTCGGGGCAGGTGAGGACGACGTCGTCGACGTAGGGCCGGTGGAGTTCCAGATCCTCTGGAACGGGTCCGGCCGCCATCTCTTTGAGCTCCGCGATCGACCCGACGCAGTGCGTGTGCCCCTGCTCGCAGCGCCAGATGGGCAGGGGCGTGCCCCAGTAGCGGTCGCGGCTGAGCGCCCAGTCGACGTTGCCGGCGAGCCACTCGCCGAAGCGCCCGGTCTTGATGTGCTCCGGGTGCCAGATCACGTCGTCGTTGGACTTGATGAGCTGGTCCTTGATCGCCGTGGTGCGGACGTACCAGGTCGCCTTGGCGTAGTAGAGCAGAGCCGTGTCGCAGCGCCAGCAGAAGGGGTAGCTGTGCGCGTAGGGCTCGACGCCGAGGAGAAGGCCTCTGGCCTTGAGGTCGGCGGTGATGGCCGGGTCCGCGTCCTTGACGAAGACGCCGGCCCACGGCGTGACCTCGGCGACGAACTTGCCCTCGGTGTCGACGGCGTTGACCACCGGCAGGTCGTTCTCCACGCCGACGCGCATGTCGGCCTCGCCGAAGGCCGGCGCGATGTGCACGATGCCGGTGCCGTCCGTGGTCGTGACGTAGTCGTCGCCGATGACGAAGTGAGCACGCTTGTCCGAGGTCATGAAGCCGAACGGCGCCTCGTAGTCCAGGCCGAGCAGCTCGGCGCCCGGGAACTCGCGCACGACCTCGGCCTTCTTGCCGAGGACCTTGTCCACGAGGTCGCGGGCGAGCACGAAGCGCTCGCCGCGGCTCTCCACGAGCGCGTAGGTCACATCCGCACGCACCGCGGCCGCGACGTTGCTGATGAGCGTCCACGGCGTGGTGGTCCAGACGGCGAGCGAGACGCGCTTGGGCTCGCCGTCCGCTCCGGCCGCTCCGGCCGCTCCGGCCGCGCCGACCGCGCCGGCGTCGCCGCCACCGGCCGCCGCGCCGCTCACCCGCTCAGCCGACTCCGCCGTGAGCGGGAAGCGCACGTAGATGGAATCCTCGGTGACGTCCTTGTAGCCCTGCGCCACCTCGTGGCTGCTGATCGCGGTGCCGCAGCGCGGGCAGTACGGGACGACCTTGTGGCCCTGATACAGCAGGTCCTTGTCCCAGATCTGCCGCAGGATCCACCACACCGACTCGATGTAGTCGTTGGTGAAGGTGTAGTACGCGTCGTCCATGTCCACCCAGAAGCCGATGCGCTCGGTGAAGCGCTCCCACTCCTCGAGGTAGGCGGTGACGCTCTCCTTGCACAGCTGGTTGAACTCGGCGACGCCGTAGGCCTCGATCTGCCCCTTGCCGTCGATGCCGAGGCGGCGCTCGACCTCGAGCTCCACCGGGAGACCGTGCGTGTCCCAGCCGGCCTTGCGCGGCACGCGGTAGCCGCACATCGTCTTGTAGCGCGGGAAGAGGTCCTTGAAGATGCGCGCGACGACGTGGTGCGAGCCGGGCTTGCCGTTGGCCGTCGGGGGACCCTCGTAGAAGACGTAGAGGGGCGCGTCCCCGCGGCCCTCGAGGCTCTTCTCGAAGATGCCGTGGTCCTTCCAGAACTTAAGGATGCGCGCGTCCAGCGCCGGGAAGTCGACGCGCGCCGAGACGTCCTGGAACCGGGGCTGATCTTCTCTCACGTGACTCGCTTTCTGCTGGTCTGGGCCGGGCGCCCGATTCTACCAGACGCACGCCGGGGCCCGA
>DASUMX010000058.1:0-2891 GCA_036277455.1 Thermoleophilia bacterium | reverse complement strand
CTTCTTCGCCGTGCACGGCATCACCGAGACGACGACCATGTCCTCGGGCTGCACGCCGATCTTCTCGGCGTAGTACGTCTTGGCGAGCGCGCCGAACATCTGCTGCGGGCTCTTGCAGGTGCTCAGGTTGGCGAGCATGTCCGGGTTGAAGTGCTCCATGTAGTTGATCCAGCCCGGCGAGCAGCTGGAGAACTGCGGCAGAGCGACCTCTTCGCCGTCGACGAGCGCCTTCTTGAGGCGCCCGAGCAGCTCCGTGCCCTCTTCCATGATGGTGAGGTCGGCGGTGAAGTCGGTGTCGAAGACGGCGTCGAAGCCGAGGCGGCGGAGGGCGGCGACCATCTTGCCGGTCACCAGGGTGCCGGCCGGGTAGTCGAAGCACTCGCCCAGCGCGGCGCGGATCGCCGGCGCCGTCTGCACGATGACGGTCTTGGTGGGATCCTCGAGCGCCGCCCAGACCTCGTCGATCTGGTTGCGTTCCTGGATGGCGCCCACGGGGCACACGGCGGCGCACTGGCCGCACTGCACGCAGACCACATCGCTGAGGTTCTGCGAGAACGCCGGGCCGATCAGGGTGGCGAAGCCGCGGCCCTGGGCGAACAGGCCGCCGACCTCCTGGACCTCGTTGCACACGGTCACGCAGCGGCGGCACGAGATGCACTTGCCGGTGTCGCGGATCAGCGCCGGGGTGCTGTCGTCGATCATCCGGAAGGTCTTCTCGCCCTCGTAGCGCAGGTCGCCGATGCCGAGCTCGTCGGCGAGCGTGCGCAGCTCGCAGTCGGCGGACCGGGCGCAGACCTTGCAGTCGCCGTCGTGCTCCGAGAGGATCAGCTCGACGACCATCTTGCGGCCGTCACGGACCTTGCCGGTGTTGGTCTTGACGACCATGCCGTCGGTCGCCGGCTGGCTGCACGAGGCGACCAGCGTCCTTGCGCCCTCCACCTCGACGAGGCACACGCGGCACGCGCCGATGGACTGGACGTCGTCGAGGAAGCAGAGGGTGGGGATCTTCACGCCGGCCTGTCGGGCCGCCTGAAGGACCGTGGTGCCCTCCGGCACCTCGACCTTGATGTCGTCAATGGTCAGGGTTGGCATCCTCTTGCTCTCCTTGCTCACGAGCCGTACTTGCCGTAGTCGCAACGCAGGCAGCGCCTCGCCTCAGCGAGGGCCACCTGTGCGGCCCAGCCCAGCTCGACCTCGTCGAAGTTGGTGACACGGTCCGCGACCGCGAGCTCCTCGACCGCGTGGCGCTCCACGAGCTCGGGGTCGGCGTCGGGGTCGAAGAACGTCGGCGGCTCGATGTCGCGGCGCCAGAACGCGTGGTTGGCGCCGGTCAGGTGCTGGTCCATGCCGGCCGCGGCACGCTCGCCGGCGCCGATGGCCTCGACGACCGAGGACGGACCGGTGGAGGCGTCGCCGCCGGCGAACACCCAGCCGGCCGAGGTCTGGCCGGTGTTCGGGTCCGCCTGCAGGTAGCCCCAGCGGTTCAGCTCGATCGCGGTGCCGTCCATGAGGGCGGCGGCGTCGAGCTTCTGGCCGATGGCGGCGATGACGGTGTCGGCCTCGACCACGAAGTCGGGGTTGTGGCCGGCCACCGGGCGGCGACGGCCGCTGCGGTCGTAGTCGCCCAGCGCCATCTCCTTGCAGCGCACGCCGGTGACCTTGCCGCTCGCGTCGCGGAGGATCTCCTCCGGGGCCACGAGCGTCATGATGTCGATGCCCTCGAGGTCGGCGGCGTCGATCTCCTCGCCCCACGCCGGCATCTGCGCCCGCGTGCGGCGGTAGAGGATCTTGACCGACTCGGCGCCGAGACGCAGGGCGGTGCGGGCGGCGTCGATGGCCGCGTTGCCGCCGCCGATCACGGCGACGTTCTTGCCGACCTCGCCGGTGCCGTGGACGTTGTACTGCTTGAGGAAGGAGAGCCCGTCGTACACGCCGGGGCCGTCCTCACCGGTGACGCCGATGCCCATGCCCTGAGGGGCGCCGACGCCGACGAACACGGCCTCGTAGCCCTCGTCCTTCAGGCTCTGGAGCGTGAAGTCGCGGCCGAGGGCCTTGCCATACTCGAAGCGCGTGCCCATGGCCGCGATCATCGCGATCTCACGCTCGAGCTCGGGACGCGGCAGGCGGTAGGCCGGGATGGCCTGCACGAGCATGCCGCCGGCCTTGGGCTCGGCCTCGAAGACGACCGGCTTGTAGCCCAGCCGGCAGAGGAAGTAGGCCGCGGAGAGGCCGGCCGGCCCGGAGCCGACGACGGCGACCTTGCGGGCCGCGTTCTCGGCGTTCTCCAGGATCTCCGGCAGCTGCGGCTCGGTCTCCTGCTCGACCATGAAGCGCTTGACGTGACGGATCGCGAGCGCGCCGTCGAGGGTCGAGCGCATGCACTTGCTCTCGCACGGGTGGAAGCAGACGCGGGCGCAGATGCTGGCCAGCGGGTTGCGCTCGCGGTGCAGCTTGAGCGCGTCGTCGTAGCGCTCCACGCCGACCAGGCTCACGAAGCCGGGGATGTTGACGCTCGCGGGGCACGCGTTGGAGCAGCGCGCCTTGAACATCGTGGAGCAGACGCCGGCCTCGCAGTAGTGGTCCTTGATGTGGGCCTCGTACTCGTGGCGGAAGTGGCGGATCGTCGAGAGCACGGGGTTCGGCGCCGTCTGGCCGAGGCCGCACAGCGCCGTCTCGCTGATCGTCTCGCCGAGGGCGATGAGGCGCTCGATGTCGCCCTCTTCACCCTCGCCGTTGCAGATGCGCTCGACGATCTCGAGCATGCGCTTGGTGCCCACGCGGCACGGCACGCACTTCCCGCACGACTCGTCCTGCACGAAGTCGAGGAAGTAGCGGGCCACGTCCACCATGCAGCTCTCCTCGTTCATCACGATCAGGCCGCCCGAGCCCAT
>DASUMX010000057.1:0-4645 GCA_036277455.1 Thermoleophilia bacterium | reverse complement strand
GGCGGTCGCGGAGGTGCTGGCAGCCCGGGAGGCATACGCAGCCTTCCTCACCACGCTCGCCGTCGCCGTCGCCGACGCGTTCTCGCGCTGGGCGGCCGCGACGCAGCTGGCGCTCGGCCGCCTCGATTTCACCGATCTGCTCGGGTGCCTGCGCGACCTCCTCAAGCGCGAGCCGGCCGCCCGTGCGGCGCTGCAGGCGCGCTTCCGCTACCTGCTGGTCGACGAGTTCCAGGACACCGACCCGCTGCAGGCGGAGATCGTCTTCTTTCTCTGCGAGGCCTCACCGGACGCGCAGGACTGGCGCGACGTGGTCCTCCAGCCGGGCAAGCTGTTCGTGGTCGGCGATCCCAAGCAGTCCATCTATCGCTTCCGCCGCGCGGACATCGGCATGTACGACCAGGTGAAGTCCCTGGTCGCGGGGCAGCCGGGTGGCACGGGGGCGGTCGAGGCGATCAGCCAGAACTTCCGCACCACGCCGGCGGTGGTGCAGTGGGTCAACAACGTGTTCGCGGACGTGTTCGACCAGGACCAGGAGCAGGGCCGCCAGCCGGCCTACCAGTGGGTGGAGCCCTACCGTCCGGCTGCGGAGGGGCCGCGGGTGGCGGTGCTCCTCGGCGACGACCTCGGCACGGCCGCAGGGGCCGCGGACGCGGCGCGGCGGGCCGAGGCGCAGGCGCTGGCCGCGCTGCTCCTCGCCATGCAGGGCGAGGAACGGCACCGCTGGACCGTGCAGGATCGCGCACCGGGCGGCGGCGGTGAGGATGAGGCGTGGCGCCCGCCGCGCTGGGGCGACGTCGCCCTGCTCTTCCGGGCGACCACCGGTCTCGAGACCTACGAGCAGGCGTTCCGCGAGGCCGGCGTGCCGTACCGGGTGGACGGCGGCAAGGCCTACTTCGCGCGCCGCGAGGTCGACGACGCCCTACTGTGCCTGCGCGCCGTCGACGATCCGAGCGACGGGCCGGCCGTGTACGGCGCGCTGCACTCGACGTTCTTCGGCTTCAGCGACGACGAGCTGTTCCTGTTCTGGGCGGCCGGCGGCCGGTTCGACCTGTTCGCGGCGCAGCCGGAGACGCACGCGGCGGTCGCCGCGGCGCTCGGCACGCTGCGCCGGCTGCACGAGCGCCGCGCCGTCTGCGAACCGCACGAGCTGGCCGTTGAGCTCGTGCGCCGCGCCCGCACGGCCGAGTTCCTCGCCGCGACCGGCTCCGGCGGCGCTCAGGCCATCGCCAACCTGGAGAAGCTGGTCGACCGTGCGCGCGCCTTCTCGGGCGCAGGGGGCCGAGGCCTCGGGGCGTTCCTGGCGTGGGCCGCGGAGGCGGGCGACGCGTCCGGCGAGCAGGAGTCCCAGGTGGACGACGACGGTGATGTCGTCCACCTGCTCACCATCCACAAAGCCAAGGGGCTCGAGTACCCGATCGTGATCCTTGCCGGCGGCGCCCTGGGCGGCGGCGGTGGGGGTGGCGAGCCCATCGTCGATCGCGAGGAACGGCGCCTGGCGATCAGGCTCAAGGCGGAACTGCCGGGCGCGCCGGCGCGCGACCTCGAGCCGCAGCGCTACACGGTGCTCCGGCAGCGCGAGAAGCTCATGGAGGCGAGCGAGGGTCGCCGGCTGCTCTACGTCGCCGCCACCCGCGCGCGGGACCGTCTGGTCGTCTCCTGCTTCGGTCACCTGCGCAACAAGGACGGGTCCCCCGCGGCTGTGCTGCTGGGTCCCATCGCCGACGCGCGGCCCGCGGCCGGCGTGCTGACCGAGGAGTACGAGGACGGCGGCCTGCTCGTGTTGCCTCCGCGCGTCCCTCCGGCCGTGGACGACGGCGACGGAGCGCCAAGCGAGCGTGACCTGGCCGCCGCGCGTGCAGAGTGGCGGCGGCGGCGCGAGGCGCTGCTCGAGCGTGCCGGCGTGCCTGCGCCGGCCACCAGCCCGAGCGGCCTCGAACACGTCGACGATGCGGTCAAGACCGGTGGGCCGGGCGCCCCGGCCGGCCGGGCGCGGGCGCTCGCTCTCGGCTCTGCCGTCCACCGCGTGATGGAGCTGTGCGACCTCTCCGACGCGGCGTCCATCGGGCCGGCCGCCACGGCCGCCGCGGCGGAGCTGGAGCGCCCGGATCTCGCCGGCGAGGCGGCTGACCTGGCCGGCGCGTGCTGGCGGGCTGCGCCCGTTCGCGCCGCCGCCGAGGCGGCGGCCGCCACCGGCGCCGTCTACCGGGAGCTTCCGATCGGCGCCCTCGTGGACGGTGTGGTCGTCGGCGGCGCGATCGACCTCGTGTATCGCGACGGCGATGAGTGGGTCGTCGTCGACTACAAGACCGACCGCGCCGCGGAGCCGGAGGTCCTGCGCGAGCGCTACGAGCCCCAAGGGGCCGCCTACGCGCTCGCCGTCGAGGCGGCCACCGGCGCGGTCGTGCGCGAGGTCTGCTTCGTCGCCGCCAGGGCGGACGGGCTGGTGGTCTCGGTGCCCGTCGACGACGCGCTGCGCGCACGGGCGAGGCAGGAGGTGGGCGCGGCGGCCGCCGCGGGCCGCGCCCTGCGGCCCGACGAGCTCGCCGCCGGGGAGGCGCACGACGGGGGAGAGGCGGGTCGACGGGCAGACGCGGGAGACGCGGCTTGACGGGCAGCCTCCCCGGCGGCAACGTCTGACGCGTGAGCGACGACGACCACTGCACGCGCGACCTGCGCGACGACGGCAACGGTACGCGCGACCTGCCCGCCGGCGACTTCGGCGCGTGGCTCGCGCGCATGCGCGCCGCGCTGCGGCACGAGGCCGACGCGGACGTGCCGTGTGGCGAGTGCTGCGCCTGCTGCTCCACGGCGCACTTCGTCCACATCGGTCCGGAAGAGACGGAGACCCTCGCGCACGTCCCCCCCGAGCTGGTCTTCCCGGCTCCGGGACTGCCCGCCGGCCACGTGGTGCTCGGGTACGACGAGAGCGGCCGCTGCCCGCTGCTCGACGAGCGCGGCCGCTGCACCATCTACGAGCAGCGGCCGCGCACCTGCCGCACGTACGACTGCCGGGTGTTCGCCGCGGCGGGTATCGCGGCCGACAGGGACGCGATCTCCGCGCGGGTGCGGCGCTGGCGCTTCGCCTGCCCCGCGCCGGCCGACGTGGACGAGCTGGCCGCCGTGCACGCCGCCGCGCGCTTCGTGCGCGAGCACGCGGCGGCGTTCCCCGGCGCGGCCGTACCCCGCGATCCCTCCCAGCTGGCCGTGCTCGCCGTGCGGGTCGCGGACGTCTTCCTGCCCGGCGGCCCTGGTGCGCAGGGGGGCGACCCGGCGGCCGTCGCCGCGGCGGTGGTCGCAGCCGCCGCCTGCGAGGAGGTCCCGTGACGAGCCCGGAGCTCGTCGCGGAGCCGTTCGCGGCCTGGCTGCGGGCCACGTGCGCGACGCTGGAGAGGGACGTGCCGGCCGACGTGCCCTGCGGGAGCTGCACCGCCTGCTGCCGGACGTTCCACCAGCTCCACCTGCGGCCCGGCGAGAAGCGGGCGCGCAAACGGCTGCCCAAGGACTACCTCTCCGTGGCGAGGGGCCTGCCGCCGGGCTACCTGCTCCTCGGCTACACCGACGAGGGCGCCTGCCCGGTGCTCGTCCACGGCCGGTGCACCATTTACGAGGACCGGCCGCTGGTGTGCCGCACCTACGACTGCAGGATGTACGCGGCGACCGGGATCGCGCCGGACCGCCCCGAGATCGCGGAACAGGTGCGGCGCTGGCGCTTCAGCCACCCCACGCCGGCCGACCGGGAGCTGCACGAGGCGGTCCTCGCCGCCGTGCGGTTCATCCGGGAGCACCCGCAGTGTCTCCCCAGCGAGGCTGCCCGGCGGCAGCCCATCCGCGTCGCCACGCTCGCCGTCGCCGCGCACGGGAAGTTCCTCGCGGACGCCACCACCGGCGTGCGCCGCAGGCCGGTCTCGGAGAGGGACCGGATCTTCGCCTTCGCCGGGGCCAATGAGGAGCTCTTCGGCGACGGCTGAGCGGTGAAGCCGACGGTTGACGGCCCGCGGCCGGCCCGCATACCCTGAGGCAAGGCCGCCGGCACCCGCCGGCCGGAGTCGACCGAAGGGGGCGCGATGGGCAAGGAGCTTTCCATCCTCGCGCACGACACGGTCGACCAGCCTCCTCCAGCCACCGGCATCTGAGCGCCGGTCGAGCGCGCCCTGAGGCGCGCCGCCCCGGCGCATCCCCGCCCGCAGTCCGGGCGGACCCATCCGTGCACGGCCGTCACAGGCGGCCAGCCCGCTTCCGTCTCGAGTCCCAGACCGTCGCCAGGCGCACGGCAGAGTCCCGCCCCGTGCTGCATATTCCGTATGCATACCTGAGAACCAGCGCCCGCGGGCGCCAACTACTGTGGACAGGAGCGAGACATGATCAAGGTCGCTGAGTGGGGCACCGGCATGATGGGGCAGGGCCTTCTGGGGTACATCCTCGACCGGCCCAAGGACATCGACCTCGTCGGCGTCATCGTCACCAACCCGGCCAAAGAGGGGAAGACCGTCGGCGAGCTGCTGGGCCGCCCGTGCGACGTTGCGATGACCACCGACTTCGAGGCCGTGCTCGCCAGGAAGCCGGACGTGGTCTGCATCAACACGCAGAGCAATCTCGACGAGGTCGAGCCGCAGATCATCCCGGCGCTCAAGGCGGGCTGCAACGT
>DASUMX010000056.1:0-4183 GCA_036277455.1 Thermoleophilia bacterium | reverse complement strand
GAGGATCGAGTCGACCTCGTCCACGATGCAGTAGTGGTGGCCGCGCTGCACCATGTGCTCGCGGCGCATGGTCATGTTGTCGCGCAGGTAGTCGAAGCCGAACTCGGAGTTGGTGCCGTAGGTGACGTCGGCGTTGTACTGCGCGCGGCGCTCCTCGGGGGTCATGTTGGCCTGGATGACGCCCACCTCGAGGCCGAGGAAGCGGTACACCTGGCCCATCCAGTCGGCGTCGCGCTTGGCGAGGTAGTCGTTGACGGTGACCAGGTGGGCGCCGTTGCCGGCGATCCCGTTGAGGTACATCGGCATCGTGGCCACGAGGGTCTTGCCCTCGCCGGTCTTCATCTCGGCGATGTCGCCGTCGTGGAGCACGATCCCGCCCAGCACCTGGACGTCGAACGGACGCATGCCGAGCGCGCGCTTCGCCGCCTCGCGCGCGACCGCGAACGCCTCGAAGAGCAGGTCGTCGAGCATCTCGCCGTTCTCGTGCCGCTGGCGGAACTCGGCGGTCTTGGCGCGCAGCTGGTCGTCGCTCAGACCGGCGACCGTGGGCTCCAGCTCCGTGACCCGCTGGGTCTGATCCTGGAGCGTCTTGAGGCGCCGGCCTTCACCGGCATGCAGAAGCTTGTCGACGATCTTGATCACTGGAACACGACTCCCGGAGTGTCGGAGATGAGGTCTACGCCCATTGTCGCACAGCGCGCCCTCGCGCGAAGCCCGCGCCGCCCACCGCGCCGGCGCGGACGCGCGACCAGCCCTGACTCCCGCCTCAGTCCTGAGCGGTGTCCCTGCGGCGCACCGCTCGATTGAGTCCGCTTCCGTCCTTCAGTTGAGCGGTGCCCTTGCGGCGCACCGCTCGATTGAGTCCTCTCCCGTCTTTCAATTCTCCGCCGGCTCGATGAGGCCGTAGTGCCCGTCGTTGCGGCGGTACACGACGTTCGTCCGGTTGGACTCGGCGTTGGTGAACACGAAGAAGTCGTGGCCGACGAGCTCCATCTGGAGGGTGGCCTCGTTGATCGACATGGGCTTGAGCGCGAACTGCTTGGTCTTGACGATGCGCCCGTTGTCGCTCACGTGCTCCGCCTCGCCGGCGAGCTCGTCGGCGAGGGCCGTGGCGGCGGCGACCGGCGCGAGCTCGGGCGCCGGCTCGACCGGCGCGACGATCTTCTCGTGTCCATGCTTGGTCTTGCCGTGGATCTTGTCGTGGTACTTCTTGACGCGGCGCACGAGCTTGTCGGTCACCAGGTCGATGGCGGCATACATGTCGGTGGACGACTCGCGCGCCCTGATCACGGGTCCGCGTGTGAACACCGTCGCCTCGGCGATGCACGGCTCGGGGATGCTCGGGTTCTTCTCGACCTTGAGCTCGAGCTCTACCCTCGTGACCTCGTCGATCTTGCGCTGCTGCAGGAGCTTGTGGACGTGCTCGATCTTCTCGTTGGCGTAGTCCTGCAGGGCGGACGTAACGGTGACATTGCGGCCCTTGATCTGGGTTTTCATCGACATCGCTCCTTGTGGACGGCGTGGTCTCGCGATGCTTGGGCAGGCGTAGCACGAACTGTACGCGCAAAGGTGAAGACGTGGGGGTCGTCGTGACTGGCGGTAGCGAGCGCTTCCGCACACTGGTTCAACGTTTCACCTGTGGTGTAGACGTCGTCAATGATGATCACTCGCTTGAGTCTATTACGTACCCCGATGCCGCTCTGGCGCAACGCGAAGGCTTGATGGACGTTGGCCGCGCGCGTCGCCCGGTCGAGCCCGCTCTGGCGGGCGCCGTGGCGCACGCGGCGGAGCAGCGGAGCATAGGTGAGTCCGGCGCCGGCCGCAAGCCGGCGGGCGAGCGACTCGGCGAGGTCGAAACCGCGGTCGAGCCGGTGGTCGCGGTGCGCCGGCACGGAGGTGACGACGGCCTCGGCGCCGGCCCGGAGGGCGGCGGCCGCGAAGGCCGGCGCCGCGCGCCCGGCGAGCTCGTCGCTGAGCGTGCGCAATGCGCGGAACTTGCAGGCGGTGACGAGCGCTCGCGCCGGCCCCTCGTAGCAGAACGCCGCCGAGGCCGCCGAGAACGCGAGACCGCGGCCGGCGCACTCGCGGCACGCCGGCAGGCCGTGCCCGGAGGAGCCGGCGCGCAGCGGCCGCGCCGGCCGGCCGGCGCGGCGCAGCGGCGCGCCGCAGCGCCGGCAGCGGTCGTCGGGCAGGGGCCGCAGGTCGGCGGCGCAGGTCGCGCAGAGCCAGTCGCCGGCCGCGCGGCACACCACGCAGCGCCGCGGGAAGACGAGGTCCAGCAGGCCGTCGAGTGCGCCCCCGGCGTGCACCCGCGGCACGGCGCTCACTCCCCGGTACCGCCGCGGCCGCCGGGGCCGAAGAGAGTGTGCGGCTCGAGCCGCGCGCCGGCGTCGACGAGCGCGTGCGCCGCCACCTCGGAGCGGTCGCCGATGACGGCGTCCTCGTGGACGACGGCCTCGTGGTGCACGACGACATTGCGGCCGAGGATGCTGCCGGCGAGACGAGAGTCCCGGCCGGCCTTGGCGCCGTCCCAGTGGATGACGCCCTCGAGCACCGCGCCCCGCTCGACCACGCAGCCGTCGCCGATGATGAGCGGGCCGATGAGCTCGGCGCCGGCCTCGACGAGGCAGCCGGCGCCGAGGAGGACCGGCGGCTCGAGCCGCGCGCCGCTCTCGATCTCGGTGCCCTGGCCCACCCACACGCCCGAGGCGATCCGGCGGCCGGGAATGTCCACGTCCACCCGGCCGAGCAGGGCGTCGAAGTTGCTCAGGCGGTACTGCTCGATGTTGCCGACGTCGTTCCAGTAGCTCTGGAGCTCCCAGCAGTGGAACGGCAGCCCGTCGTCCAGCAGCGCCGGGAAGACGTCCTTCGCCCAGTCCACGAAGGCGCCCGGGGTGACGTAGTCGAAGATCCGCGGCTCGAACGCGTAGATGCCGCAGTTGCAGAGGTGCGACCTCGCCTCCTCGCGCGCGGGCTTCTCCTGAAAGCCGGTGACCCGCATGCCCTCGTCGTGCACGACCACGCCGTACAGCGACGGGTCCTCCACCTCCTTGACCGCCAGCGTGGCGACCCCGCCCGACCGCTTGTGCGCCGCGATGAAGGCGCTGAGGTCGACGTCGGTGAGCCCATCGCCGCTCATCACGAGGAAGGTCGAATCGCCCAGGAACTCACGGAACGCGCTGGCGCCGCCGGCGGTGCCCATGAGCTGCTCTTCGAGGTTGTAGCGGAGGTCGACGCCGAACTCCCTGCCGTCACCGAAGTAGGTGCTGATCTTGTCGGGGTGGTAGTGCAGATTGGCGGCGATCTCGGTGACCCCGTGACGACGGAGCCGGCGCAGGAGGTGCTCCATGACCGGCCGGTTGAGGATCGGCACCATGGGCTTGGACGTGAGCCCGGTGAGCGGGTACAGCCGGGTGCCGAGGCCCGCGGCCATGAGGTAGGCGCGCACCGTCACGGGCGGCACCCCCCCGCCGTGCACACCGACGCCAGCGCCGCGCCGACAGGCGCGCGCAGCACGCCGGCCTCGGTGACGATGGCGGCGATGCCGGCGGCCGGGGTGACGTCGAAGGCGGGGTGTCGCGCGACGGCGCCGTCGGGCGCGACCTGCTCGCCGCGGAACGCGGTGACCTCCGCCGGGTCGCGCTCCTCGATGGGGATCGCCTCGCCGTCCGCGATCGTCATGTCGACGGTGGAGAGCGGCGCCGCAACGTAGAAGGGCACGCCGTGTTCCTTGGCGAGCACGCTGACGCTGTAGGTGCCGATCTTGTTGGCGGTGTCGCCGTTGGCGGCGATGCGGTCGGCGCCGACCACGACGCCGTCGACCTCGCCGCGGCGCATGAAGTAGCCGGCCATGCTGTCGCTGATGAGCCGGTACGGGATGCCCTCGACCTGGAGCTCCCAGGCGGTGAGCCTGGCGCCCTGGAGCCACGGCCGCGTCTCGTCGACCCAGACGGAGATGTCCGGGTACCGCGCCGCCGCCGCCCGGATCACGCCGAGGGCGGTGCCGTAGCCCGCCGTGGCCAGGGCGCCGGCGTTGCAGTGGGTGAGGATGCGGGCGCCGGCCTTGAAGAGCGCGGCGCCGTGCTCACCGATGCGCAGGCAGCGGTCGACGTCGTCGTCGTGGATGGCCTGCGCGCGTGCGAGCAGCGCGCCGGCGACGGCCGCCGGCGTGGAGCCGGGCGCG
>DASUMX010000055.1:0-4483 GCA_036277455.1 Thermoleophilia bacterium | reverse complement strand
GAAGGCGGGCGGCCGCGGCGGTCAGGGGACTCGACGTGGCGCCCTCCTGCGCCCCGTAGCCGGGCCGGCGCGTCACACCCGGCCGAGCAGGACGCCGAGGCACATCACCGCGAGGACGACCGCCGTCACGAGGACGTAGCGGCGGTCCCGCTCCACGGCGAAGGTGACGACGGACCCGCCCACGCGCACGAACGGCGTCGCGACGAGCACGAGCAGTCCCGCGGAGAGCCAGGCGGCGGGGTCGAGCGCCGTCAGTCCGGTCAGGAGGTCCGCCAGAGGCACGACGTGGGCCGGTACGCCCTCACCCTTCGCGACGCCCAGGACCAGGCCGGACAGCATGAGCGCCACGGCGACGGCGATGCCCACGCCGAGCACGCGGCTCACGAGGCGCTCGATGGGATCCATGACGTGCGCCGGCCGGTCGTTCACACGCCCACCCCCAGCGCCTTGAGGAGCATGAGCAGGCCGAAGACCACGAGGACGACCTCGAAGATCAGGACGAGGATTCTCGCCGGCAGGTGGATGGCGAACCGCGGCCCGATCCTGGCCCCGACCAGGATGCCGAGCGCGGCCGGGACGGCCCAGCGCGGGTCCACGTAGCCGCGGCCGTAGAAGATCGCCGCGCTGGTGGCGGCGGTGACGCCGATCATGAGGTTGCTGGTGGCGATGGTGGCCTTGAGAGGCACGCCCATGAGCAGGTTCATGATCGGCACCTTGAAGGCCCCGCCCCCGACGCCGAGCAGCCCGGAGACGTTGCCGGCGACGACGGACAGCGCGAAGCCGGCGCCGAGGCCGTGCACGCCGTAGCTGACCTGCCGGCCCTGCGCCGGGTCGTAGTAGCTCGACGGCATCACCGGGCCCTCCACCGGCACGACGTCGCCGCGGCGGCGGCTCATCTGCCAGGCCACGTAGAAGAGCAGGACGGCGAAGCACGCCTGCAGGATGCCGCCGTCGATGAGCACCGCCGTGATGCCCCCGGCCAGCGCGCCGACGGTGGTGGCGACCTCGAGGAACATGCCCAGGCGCATGTTGGTCATCCCCCGCGCGGCGAACGTCGTCTGGGCCATCGAGGACGTGGCGATGACGCAGATGATGCTGGTCGCGATCGCCGTCTTGATGGGCACCCCGAAGGCGAGGCTGAGGACGGGGACCATGATGATGCCGCCGCCGACGCCGAGCATGCTCCCGAAGACGCCGGCGACGAAGGCCACGAGCAGGACGCCGATGACGACTGCCACGTGCCGGACCTACTCGTCGCCCGAGGGCGGGCGGCGGAGGCGCTTGGCGACCGCCCGCCGCGACTTCTCGGCGAGGCGCCGCTCCGTCGCCGCCCGCGAGGGCCGCGTGGGGCGGCGCGGCGGAGGCGGCGGCGCATTGAGTCGCCGCAGCTTGAGGCGCAGGCGGCGCAGCGCGTCCATCTTGTTGAGGTACTGGCTGCGCTGGGCTCTGCAGGTCACGGTGACGCCGGTGGGCCGGTGCACCAGCCGCACGGCGCTGTCGGTGACGTTCTGGTGCTGGCCGCCGGGGCCGCCGGCGCGGAACGTGTGCACGTCGCACTGCGCGAGGAGCGCGTCGTCGCGCTCGGGGATGTCGATCGGCTCGTCCATGCAGGGAGCGTACACCACCGCGTGATAGCCTCTGGGCATGCTCGGCATCGCCCTCGCCCTCGCCGCGTCCGTGTGCTGGGGCTCCGGCGACTTCCTCGGCGGCTTCAGCACCCGGCGCGCCAGCCTCTGGGCGGTGATCATCGGCAGCCAGGCCGTGGGCCTCGCGGGAGCGGCGCTGGTGACCCTCGGCACGGGTCACGGCTGGCCGGGGCTGCAGGCCGTGTGGCCGGTGCTGCTCGGCGGGCTCGCCAGCGTGGTCGCCATCTCCTGCTTCTACAAGGCGCTCGCCATCGGCACGATGAGCATCGTCGCGCCGATCAGCGCCACCAACGCCCTGATCCCCTTCGCCGTCGGCATCGCCGCCGGCGAGCGGCCGGCCACGGTCCAGCTCGCCGGCGTCGCGCTGGCCGCCGTCGGCGTGATCCTGGTGGCGGTCGAGCCGGCGCGCAGCGGCGCGACGATCGGGGCGGCGGGGCTGCCCGGCGAGCCGGCGGTGGACCCGGCCGGCGCGGCGGCGCTGTTCCGCCCCGGGCGTGCGAGCGGCGAGGCCGCCCTGCCCGCGACGGCCACACGCGGCCACGTGGCCCGCCCGGCGCGGCGCGACCAGCGACGCGCCATCGCCTTGGCGCTCACGGCCGCCGTCTGCATGGGCCTGGTCCTCGTCGGCTACGACGCCACCTCGCGCTACGACCCGTTGTGGGCCATGCTCGGCGGCAGGCTCTCGTCCGCCGTGCTCTTCGCGGTCGTGTTCGCGGTGCTGCGGCCGCACGTCAAGGTCGAGCGCTCGGCGCTGCCGCTCATCGTCGCCGTCGGCATCCTCGACACCGGCGCCAACGGCCTGTTCGCGCTCGCCACGACCGAGGGCTACCTCAGCCTGGTCGGCGTGCTCGGCTCGCTCTACCCGGTCGTCACGGTGCTGCTCGCGTTCGGCGTGCTGCGCGAGCGCATCGCCCCCCACCAGATGGCCGGCGCGGCGGCGACCCTCGCCGGCGTCGCCCTCATCGCCGCCGGGTGAAGAGTGTGGTCCTCATCGCGCTGCGCGGCGCCGGCGGCGAACCGGTCGATCTGCGGCGCACGCTGGGCTCGCACGGCGTCGCCGAGCTGCCGCCGCTGCAGGTCGACACCGACCGGCGCGGCGCGCTGCTCACCCTGGCGACGCCGGAGGGGGCGCGGACGGTGCGGCTCAGGGAGGCGGCGGGACCGCGCGCCGGCGTGCCCGCCGTCGCGGTGGACATCGCCGACGCAGGGCCGCCGCCGGCGCCGCCGGCCGCGGCGGCCCTGGCCGCGACGCTGCGGCGCATGCTCTGCCTGGACGACGACCTGAGCGGCTTCTACGCCAAGGTCGCCGGCGATCCGGACCTGGCCTGGGCGGCGCGCGGCGCCGGACGGCTGCTGCGGAGCCCGACGGTCTTCGAGGACGTGGTCAAGACCGTCTGCACGACGAACTGCGCCTGGTCGGCGACGGAGCGCATGGTCGGCGCCCTGGTCGGCCGGCTCGGAGAGCCGGCCCCGGGGGCGCCGCCCGATGGCGTCGCAGGGCGGTCCTTCCCGACGCCGGAGGCCATGGCCGCCGCCGCCGACGGCTTCTACGCCGCCGTCGCACGCGCCGGCTACCGCGGCCGGTACCTCCGGGAGATCGCGCGGCGCGTCGTCTCGGGCGAGCTGGACCTCGAGGAGCTGCTCGTCGCCGGACGCGACGAACTACCCGACGAGGAGGTCGAGCGCCGCCTCCTCGGCCTGCCGGGCGTCGGGCCGTACGCGGCGGCCCACGTCATGCTGCTGCTGGGCCGCCACTCCCGCCTGGTCCTCGACTCCTGGACGCGGCCCAAGTACGCGCGTCTGCTCGGACGGCCGGCCGGGAAGCTGGTCGCCGACGCGACGATCGCCCGGCGCTTCCGCCGCTACCGCGAGCACGCCGGGCTCGCCTTCTGGCTGGTGCTGACCCGGGACTGGATGGGCGACTGAGGATCAGGGGGCAGGACTGGGCGAGCCGGCTCCGGCCATCCCCCACTCCTTCACGATCGCGTCGAGCACGACCTGAGCCATGCGGTCGCCTCCGGCGCGCGTGAGGTGGATGCCGTCGGGGGCGCGCATCAGGACCTGGTCGCCGTTCTCGTCCTTCAGGTACTCCGTGTAGGAGCCCTTCTCGTTCGCCAGCGCGCGCCACGTGCTCACGAACGTGACCCCCGGGCGCTTCTTCGCCTCCGCCTCGTAGATGTGGTTCATCATCGCGATGCGCTCGCGGTAGCCGAAGTCCTTCATGATCGGGTTGCCCACCCAGTACACCCTGCGCCCGCGGGTGCTCAGGATGTCCATCGCCTCGCCCACGCGGGCGGCGTAGACCTCCTGCCAGGCCTTGGTCCCGACCTTGAGGACCTCGCCCTGGTGGAGGACGTTCTGGCCGTCGTTGGCGCCGAAGAGGACGACGGCCGCGTCCGGCCGGAAGACGACGATCTGGTCGACGAGGCGCTGCGGCCAGTCGTAGAAGTCCGGCCGGCTGAGGCCGCTCGAGACGTGGTAGTCGTTCTTGCCCTTGACCAGCCCCGTCTCCTCCGCGAGGTTGACGAGCGACGAGCCGAAGACCTGGTCCATCGAGTCGCCGGCCACGTACAGGCGCAGCGGCCGCTCCTCGGTGATCGGGCGCGGCCAGAGCGGCTTCTTCGTCTTCTTGACCTCGGCGAGGGTGTGGTGCTCCTCCTCGCCGCGGCCGAGCGCGCCGGCCACGGCGGCGCCGAGGTCGTCGGCGCGCACGAGCCCGCTCAGCCCCGTCATCGGCGCGAGCAGGGCGAGCTGCAGCGTGCGCAGCGCGCCGTAGGGGCGCGCCTGGACGTCCTTCTCGATGGCGCGCGCGTCCAGCAGCCCGGCGAGGAAGAAGC
>DASUMX010000054.1:0-2073 GCA_036277455.1 Thermoleophilia bacterium | reverse complement strand
CAACGCGAGCGTTGTCGTCTTGCCGGTCCCCGCGGGGGCGCAGAGGAGGACCAAGGGCTCGGCGGTACCAGAGAGCGTCGTGATGAGGGAGCGGCGCTCGACGAGCTCCACGCGCATCGTGGGCGGACGGAACTTCGCCGGCCCGCGATGGGAGCGTGCCGGTCGTCCGGGGGGCGCGGCGGTGCCCGATGCGCGGGACGCGCGCGTCGCGTCGCCAGATGGCCCCCTGCGTGTCACACTCCTCCCAGGCCTGGTGACCGACCGGTCGACCGAGAGTCTACGACGGATCGTATCGGGCCGCCACGACAGCGGCGCGCGCTAGCCGCGCTCCTCCGCTGTGCCGTCCGGACGCGCGCTTGGCAGAGGACCCGCGGCCTCGCCGAGCACCAGCGGGCTCTGATCGACGGCCTCGAAGGCCTTGTGCAGCGCGGAGACCAGCGCGCCCTGTGAGTGGCCGCGATAGCGGTACCGCACCAAGGCCTCGATCTCCTGCCGTTCGGTGAGCACGTTGCGGCCGACGAGCAGGCGCTCGAGGAAGTCGGAGGCGACCGGCATCATGAGCGTCGTGCTGCAGGCGACGACCAGACCCTTGTCGTCCACCTCGATGACCACGCCGACGCGCCTGTACATCGCCTGGTGGCTGACGTCCTGCGGCAGCCGGGCGTAGCCGGAGAACAGGAAGGTCGTGGGCGGCGCGCTCATGCGCGCACTTTAGCACAGGCTCGTGCGCGCGAGGCCTCGCCCCGCGGCCGCCGCACGGGCGCCCGGCGGCGGAGGGCGGCAGTTGCGCCGCCGCCGCCCGCGTGTATCATGGTGCCGCTGCCGCAAGGCCCGGGCCGGCGGCGTTCCCACCGGCCCCTCCGTCAGGCCCTGCACCCCAGCTGAGACGCACCGTGCTCGCTGGGGTCGTTCGCGTTAAGGGGACCCCGGCGCACTCGACGAGGGGGACGCGATGCCAGAGCACAACGGGCTGGACGGCAAGCTGATGAGCGTCGGCGAGGCCGTCGGACGCTTCGTCCACGACGGCGATCAGGTCTGTGTCGGCGGCTTCACCATCAACCGCAACCCGATGGCAGTCGTCTACGAGATCGCCCGGCGCCGGGTCAAGGACCTGCACCTGGTGGCGCACTCCAACGGCCAGGCGCTCGACGTGCTCGTCGGGGCGGGCTGCGTGCGCCGCCTCGACATCGCCTACGGCGGCAACGGCCGCTTCGCGCCGACCTGCATCCGCTTCCGCAAGGCCGTGGAGCGGGGCGAGCTGCAGGTCGAGGACTACACCAACAACATGATGAGCCTGCGGTTCCTGGCCGGAGCGCTGAACATCCCCTTCATCCCGAGCAAGTCCGGGCTGGGAACGGACGTCGTGGAGCGCTCCGGCTTCCCGCCCGAGCTTCGCTCCGAGGACGGCGTCCCTTGTGAGAAGGTCATCGTCATCGACGACCCGTTCGGCCACGAGGACGACGAGGTCGTCCTGCTTCCCGCGCTCACGCCCGACGTCTCCGTCATCCACGCCCAGCAGGTCAGCACCGACGGCACCGTGCGCATCAAGGGCCTCACCTTCGCCGATCTGGAGCAGTGCAAGGCGTCGACGGCGGTCATCGTCACCTGCGAGGAGATCGTCCCCGAGAGCTACCTGCGCCTCGACCCCGACCAGAACGCGCTGCCGCCCTTCCTGGTCGACGCGGTGGTGCCCGTCCCCTACGGCGCGCACCCGACGGCCTGTCGCTACTTCTACGACTACGACCCCGCGCACCTCAACCACTACAAGAAGGCCGCCCGGGACGACGACGCGTTCGCCGCCTGGCTCCAGGAGTGGGTGTACGGCGTGGAGAGCTGGGACGACTACCTGGACAAGGTCGGGGGGGCGCAACTGGCACGCATCCGCGCCAACACCGTCGCCGGGTACGCGCCAGGCCTGGACCGGAGGTGATCGCGATGGAGTCCACGACAGCCCACGAGGCCGCTTCGGCTCCCGCCGCGCCGGCTTACACCGCGCGCGAGATGATGGCGATCGCCGCCGGCCGCTTCATCAAGGACGGCGACGTGCTCTTCGCCGGGACAGGCGTGGCGATG
>DASUMX010000053.1:0-5759 GCA_036277455.1 Thermoleophilia bacterium | reverse complement strand
TCGTGGACGTCTTCCCCACCCTGCGCAGCCGGCCCGAGATCGCCCGCCACCTGCGCGAGTACTTCGCCCGGGAGGGTGTCGCCGCGCCGGCCCCGCTGCGCTGGGGCATCAGCCTCACCGGGCAGCGCTCGCCGGTGGCGCCCCTCGCGAGCGCCGTGATCCGCAGCCAGATGAAGGGGTTCGCGCAGCGCTTCATCGTCGGCCGGGACGCGCGCGGCGCCATCCCGGCCCTGCGCGCGCTGCGCCGTGACGGCATCGGGTTCACCCTCGACGTGCTCGGCGAGGCCACGGTCAGCGAAGCTGAGGGCCTCGCCTACCAGCGCACCTACCTCGGACTCCTCGACGGCCTGGCCACCGAGGCCGCCTCGTGGCCCCGCGTCCCCGTGATCGACGAAGCCGCCTGGGGGCCGCTCCCGCGCGTCAACCTCAGCCTCAAGATCACCTCCTTGTACTCGCAGATCGACCCCGCGGACTTCGGTGGGAGCGTCGTCGCCGTCAAGGACCTGCTCCGGCCGATCTTCCGCAAGGCCGTCGCGACGGGGGCGGCGCTGACGCTCGACCTCGAGCAGTTCCGCCACCGCGACCTGACGCTCGCGGTCTTCACGTCCCTCCTCGACGAGGGCGAGTTCCGCGACTACCGCGACGCCGGCGTCGTCCTGCAGGCGTACCTGCGCGACGCCGACCAGGACCTCACGCGGCTCGTCACGTGGGCGCGCGAGCGTGGCCGGCCGTTCAACCTGCGGCTGGTCAAGGGCGCCTACTGGGACTACGAGACGGTCATCGCCGCGCAGGAGGGGTGGCCGGTGCCGGTGTTCACGCACAAGCCCGACACCGACGCCATGTACGAACGCCTCACACGGGAGATGCTGGAGGCCGCGGACGTCGTCCGGCCGGCGTTCGCCAGCCACAACGTCCGCTCACTGGCGGTCGCCGTGGAGACCGCCCGGGGCCTGGGGCTGTCACGGGACGCGTTCGAGCTCCAGATGCTCCACGGCATGGGCGACCCGATCAAGGCGGCCGTGGGCGGGATGGGTCTGCGCCTGCGCGAGTACGCGCCGGTGGGCGAGCTCATCCCCGGCATGGCGTACCTGGTGCGGCGTCTGCTCGAGAACACTGCCAACGACTCGTTCCTGCGGCAGACGTTCGTCGAGGGGGCGGCCGTCGACCAGCTCGTGCGGCCGCCCCAGACCTCGGCCGACTTCGGCGCGGAGGCGCGGCGGCTGCCCGCGATCCAGCCGACCGACCCGAGGGCGCCCGGTCCCTTCCGCAACCGTCCGCACGCCGACTTCTCGCGCCACGAGAACCGCGAGGCGTACGACGCGGCGCTGGCGGCCGCGCGCAGCGTTCTGGGCGCCCACTACCCGCTGCGCATCGGAGGCCGCGACATCGAGACGGCGCGCACGCTGGAGTCGGTGAACCCCGCCGCGCCGGACGAGGTGATCGGCACGGTCGCGTACGGCGGGCGCGCCGAGGCCGAAGCCGCCGTCGCGGCGGCGCGCGCGGCGCTGCCGGCGTGGCGGGACGCCGCGCCGGCCGAGCGCGCCTCCGTGCTGTTCCGCGCCGCCGAACTGCTCCGGGCCGAGACGATGGAGCTCTCGGCGCTCATGACGCTCGAGGCCGGCAAGCCGCGCCGCGAGGCCAACGCCGACGTCGACGAGGCGGTCGATTTTCTCGAGTACTACGGGCGCGAGATGCTGCGCCTGGGCACGCCCCGGCGCATGGGCCACGTCCCCGGCGAGCACAACCTGTACTTCTATCAGCCGCGCGGCGTCGCCCTCGTGATCGCGCCCTGGAACTTCCCGCTCGCCATCCTCGCCGGCATGACCAGCGCGGCCCTCGTCGCCGGCGACCCGGTGATCGTGAAGCCGGCGGGACCGACCCCGGTGATCGCCGCGCGCCTGGTCCGCGCCCTCGAGGCCGCCGGCGCGCCGCCCGGCACGGTCAACTTCCTGCCCAGCCCGGGCAGTGAGGTCGGCGACTTCCTGGTCCGGCATCCCGGCGTGGACCTCATCGCCTTCACCGGCTCCATGGACGTGGGCCTGCGCATCATCAGCCAGGCCGCCCGGCACCCCGCCGAAGGGGGGGTCAAGAAGGTGATCGCCGAGATGGGCGGCAAGAACGCGATCATCGTCGACGCCGACGCGGACCTCGACGTGGCCGTGAGCGAGACCGTCGCCTCGGCCTTCCACTACGCCGGGCAGAAGTGCTCGGCCGCCTCGCGGGTCATCGTGCTCGAGGCGGCCCACGACGAGTTCGTCCGCCGGCTGGTGGAGGCGGCGCGCAGCCTCGTCGTCGGCCCGGCTGAGGACCCCGCGACGCGCGTCGGCCCCGTCATCAGCGCCGACGCGCGCGAGAAGATCGAGGGCTACGTCGCCCGCGGGATGCGGGAGGCGACGCTCGCCGCCGTCGTCGAGCCGCCCGCGGGCGGCTGGCCCGGCGGCGGCTTCTACGTCGGCCCGCACGTGTTCACGGACGTGCGTCCCGACGCTGCCATCGCCCAGGAGGAGATCTTCGGCCCCGTGGTCGCCGTCCTCAAGGCGACGGACCTGGACGAAGCGCTGGCCATCGCCGACGGGGTCCGCTACGCGCTCACGGGCGGGCTCATCAGCCGCAGCCCCGCGACCATCGCGCGGGTGCGCCGTGAGTTCCGCGTCGGCAACCTGTACGTCAACCGCGGCATCACCGGGGCGCTCGTCGAGCGCCAGCCGTTCGGCGGCTTCAGGATGAGCGGCATCGGCTCCAAGGCCGGCGGCCCGGACTACCTCCTCCAGTTCCTGGAGCCGCGCGTGATCACCGAGAACACCCTGCGCCGCGGCTTCGCCCCCTCCGACGACCTCGCCGACTGACGGCCCGCGCCTGAACCCCGCACCTCCTCCCGGCGTCTCACCGCCAGAATGACCCATCCGGCCGCGGGGGCGCGGCCAAGGAGGAGAAGGCCATGACTCGCAGGGTCAAGATCATGATCGCCGTCCCGCTCGCGATCGTCGCCGTCGTCGCGCTGTTCGCGACCGTCGGGCTCGTCGCGCGCAGCGGAAGCTCGGACTCCTCCCTGTCCGACGAGGCGCGGACCGCCGGCCAGATGGACGGCGGCGCGGCCGAGCCGGCGATGGGAGAAGAGGCCGTCGCCGCCTCCGGGAGCACGCTGGACGGCGAGGACTTCGCGGCCGCCGTGCCGCCCGCCTCCGCGCCCGCCGCCCACTACCTGCTGCGCACCGGCGACCTCTCCCTGCTCGTCGCCCGGGGCGACCTGCTGCCGACCGTCGACCGGATCAAGGGCATGACGACCGCCATGGGCGGCTACGTGATGTCCAGCACCGTGGGCAGCCATGCGGGCGGCCCCATCGAGCCGCTGCCCCTCGACGACGTCGCGGTGTCGCCCGAGGGCGAGGGCTCCGCCTCCGTCACCTTCACCGACCCCTACGCCTCGCTCGTCGTGCGCGTGCCCGAGGAGCTCTTCGAGACCGCGATCAGGCGCTTCTCCAGGCTCGGCGACGTCCAGAGCGTCTCGACCTCCAGCGAGGATGTCACCTCGCAGTACGTGGACGTCCGGGCCCGCCTGCGCCACTTCCGCGCGGTCGAGCGCCGGCTCGTCGGCTTCCTGCAGGAGACGACCACGGTCAACCAGATGCTGGCGGTACAGGACCGCATCGACCAGGTGCAGCTGACGATCGAGGAGCTCACCGCGCAGCTCAAGTCCCTCACGGAGTCCACCTCCTTCAGCACGCTCTCGGTGTATCTGTCGGAGAAGGATGCGACCGCGGCCATCCACGCCGGCAACACCTTCGGCGGCACCTTCTGGAACTCGGTCGAGCTGCTCGGCCACGGCGCCCGCGTCACGGCGCTCGCGCTGACCGCGCTCGGGCCCTTCATCGCCGTCTTCGGCGCCGTCGCCGTGGTCGTCTGGCTGGCCGTCCGCCGGCTGCGCAAGGGCAGGCGGCAGGCGGCGCCGCCGACCCTGCCGGCCTGACCCCGCCCGGCCGGGGACCCTCACCCCCGCCGGCTCCGAGACCCGTCCCGGCCGGGGCTCACCGCGTCGCCGGTGAGCCCCGGCCGCGCGCCGGGTATGGTCCTGCCAGACCAGACGACCACGGCCGAGGAGGCAGCGGTGAAGGCGGTGCGCATCCACGAGTACGGCGGGCCCGACGTCCTCGTGTACGAGGAGGTCCCGACTCCCGAGCCGGGTCCTGCACAGATCCTCGTCAAGGTCGCGGCGGCGACCGTGAACCCGGTGGACGTGTCCGTGCGTGAGGACCGCTTCCCGACGCCCAAGAAGCCGCCCAAGATCCTCGGGTCGGACGGGGCGGGCGTCGTCGAGCGGACAGGCGAAGAGGTCACCTCGGTCGAGCCGGGCGACCGCGTCTCGTTCAGCGGTCTCGGCATCGGCAGCGAGGGCAGCTACGCGGAGTACGCGCTCATCGCCGAGACGCAGGTCGTGCGCCTCCCGGACGGACTGTCGTTCGTCGACGCCGCGGCGATCGGCATGACCTTCCCCGCGGCGTACTACGGCCTCGTGACGCGCGGAGCGCTCCGCGAGGGCGAGACGGTCCTCGTGCAGGGCGCGTCGGGGGGCGTCGGCTCGGCCTCCGTGCAGCTGGCGCGGGCGCTCGGCGCCCGCGTACTCGCCACGGCGAGCGGGCCGGGCGCCGCCGACCTCGTCCTCGGCCTGGGCGCCGAGGCGGTGATCGACTTCCGCACCGAGGACGTCCCCGCCCGCGTCCTCGAGCTCACCGAGGGCAAGGGCGTCGACCTCGTCCACGAGCTCGTCCTCAGCGTGAACCTGCCAGCCGACGTGAAGATGGTCGCGAAGGGCGGCCGCATCGTCGGCACCGGCCAGGGGCCGGGCCCTGACGCGACCGCCCCCATCGGCGAGGCCATCTCCAAGGACGTGTCCGTCCTCTTCATGAACCTGAACAACGCGGGACGCGCCGGAGTTGCCGCCATCGCCACAGAGATCGCGGCCATGGCGGCGGCGGGCAGGGTGAAGCCGGTGATCGGCGCCGAGCTGCCGCTCTCCGAGGCGCGCCGCGCGCACGAGATGCTGGCCGAGGACCACCTCGGCAAGATCGTGCTGCTGCCCTGACTAATACCCCTTGCCGTTGCCGCGGATCGCCTCTTCGCGCTCCTTGCGCAGCTCGAGCCGCGGCAGCAGCGAGGTCATCACCGTCAGCAGCGTCTCCAGCCGGTGCTCCTCACTGAGCGACTCGAGCAGCTCCTGCTTGAGCGGGGCGCCGAAGTCGACGGCGGCGGCGATCCGGAACGAGAGCGGCCCCTCACCGGCGGGCTCTTCCGGGACCTCCACGTCCATGAGGGACAACATCTTCGCGAACACCGTGAGGACCGCGTCGCGCAGCTTCGGCGACGCCTCGGGCTCAGAGTCCCGATAGTAGTCGACCTCGGCGGTCAGGTAGTCGGTCTCGGGGTCGGCGGGCTCTCGCACCTCGATGATGCGGAACCGCCGCTCACCCTGGACGAGGATGTTCATGCGGCCGTCGTCCAGCTCCTCGATGAGCTGGACGACCCGGGCCGCCGTCCCGCACTCACGCACGGTGTCGTCGTCGGCGAGCACGATGCCGAACTCGCCCTCCTCCAGGCGCTCGCCGATGAGCTTGCGGTAGCGTTCCTCGAAGATGTGCAGCGGGACGACCTCGCCCGGCAGCAGCACGATGCCGAGCGGGAAGAGCCCCAGCAGCCGGTCGTCAGCGTCACCCACGTCGCGCCTCCCGGTTCGCCTCGCCGCGCGCGCGGCCGGACGACCCTCA
>DASUMX010000052.1:0-2738 GCA_036277455.1 Thermoleophilia bacterium | reverse complement strand
CGTCGACAACGGCTACGCCGATGCGGGGGCTGCCCGCGATGCTCTCGTCGAACAGCCTTCGAACACCTGGACCACGACCGTGCGCGCCTTCCTCAGCAGCTTCACGAACGTCGAGTTCGTGGAGAGCGAGGGCAGCTTCGGTCTCCACAACTGGGACTACTCGAGGGAGATCGTCAACAAGGCCATGATGCAGGCCAAGATCGCCGAGTCGGGTGTCCTCGTCAAGCTGCCGTACAAGGTGACGTTCAAGATCTCGAAGTCACCGGTCAACGCGGGCGCCAAGGTCACCTTCAGCGGTACTGTGAAGACCGCGAAGGGTGTGGCGGCCGCTGGTACGGTCAAGATCATGAAGCGCGTGGGAGGCGTGTGGAAGGTCTGGCAGAGGACGACCCTCAAGTCAGACGGCTCCTACAAGCTGACCAAGAAGATGACGACCAAGGGCAACTTCTACATGCGCGGCCTGATGCCCGCTGACTCCCTGAACCTCACGGGGCAGAGCAAGCAGGTCCGATTGATCGTCAGGTAAGACCGTCTGACCCGAGCCTCACAGCTCGGATCCGGCGCCGCGATGGGCGGCCCCCGCGAGGGGGCCGCCCTTCGCCTTTCCGGGACCGGCGCCTTCCGTCTGGTGCGCTCGCCCGGGCGACCCAGGCCGCCAATCGGACGCCGCCCCCCGACGCGCTCGGGTCCTGATGTTGCCGATTCGGCTGCCGAAACGGTCAATTCGTTGCCGAACCCTACACTTCCCGCGCATGAAGCTGTACACTGACGCACGCGAGCGTTCCCGCTCGCCCCGGCGTCATCCGGCCCGCACCGGGCCTTCGGGAGCGCGGCTCCCGCGTCTCAGGGGGGACGAGACACGCACTGTGGGGTGATACGCAGACCGAGGTGACCCACGCCCGTCTTCTGACCGAGCACCGTCTCGCGCCGCCCCGCCCCACCTTCGCGGCGCCGTCAGCATCAGGTATCGCCGCACCGGCCCAAGCCGGTGCGGTACGACTGTGAAGGAGCAGCCCACATGGCCGAGTGCGTACCGAATCGCAAGCGCATCGCGGAACTCATGGAGAAGGAAGAGAAGCGGCTCGAGAACGAGACGCCCAAGTCGTTCGAGCTCTATCAGCGCGCCATCAAGCACATGCCGATGGGCGTCGCGTCGTCGTATCAGGCTCGCGACCCGTACCCGGTCTACTTCACTCACGGCAAGGGCCCGCACATCTGGAGCGTCGAGGGCCGCGAGATCGTCGACTTCCACAACGGCTTCGGCTGCATGGTGCAGGGCCACGCGCATCCCGTCATCGTCGAGGCCATCCAGAAGCGCGCCCCGTTGGGCACGCAGTTCGCCCTGCCGACCGAAGACTCCATCATCATGGCCGAGAACCTCGCCGGCGCGTTCAAGCTCCCCAAGTGGCGCTTCGTCAACTCGGGCTCCGAGGCCACGATGGACGCCATCCGCGTGGCGCGCGCGTTCACCGGCCGCGAACCGATCGTCAAGATGTTCGGCTCCTACCACGGCCACCACGACTACGTCATGGTCAGTATCGGCGCCCTCGACTACGGCAAGATCGGCCCGCGCGACGACTACGCGTCCCTCAGCTACGGCGCCGGCATCCCGCAGAGCTCGATCGACCTCACCGTCGCGGTGCCCTTCAACGACATCGAGAACATCACCAGGCGCATCGAGCGCATGGTCGAAGAGGGCAACCCGCCGGCCTGCGTCATCATGGAAGCCGCGATGATGAACCTCGGCGTCGTGCTGCCCGAGCCGGGCTTCCTCGAGGGCATCCGCGAGCTCACCAGGAAGCACGGCATCGTCCTGATCTTCGACGACGTCAAGGTCGGCATCTGCACCGCCCGCGGCGGCTCGGTCGAGCGCTTCGGTGTCGTGCCCGACATGGTCACGCTCGGCAAGGCCCTCGCCGGCGGCACGCCGGCCGGCGCCATCGGCGGCAGCGACGAGGTCATGGCGATGGTCAACGACGGCACCGTCTTCCAGGTCGGCACCTACTCGGGCAACCCGCTCGCCATGGCGGCAGCGCGCGCCAGCTTCGAGCAGGTCATGACGGACGACGCCTACAAGCACCTCAACCACCTGAACGACAGGATCATCGCCGGGTGCGACGCGGTCTGCAGTAAGTACGACTTCCCCGGCTACACCGTCGGCATCTCGTCCAAGGGCTGCGTCAACTTCGCCCTCGACAAGATCACCGACTACGAGTCGTTCATCAAGACCCAGGACCACGAGCTCGTCGCGCTGGCGTGGCTGTACAACATCAACCGCGGCATCATCATCGCCCCGGGCCGCGAAGAGGAGTGGACGCTCTCCGTCACCCACACCGACGCCGACATCGATCTCTACGTCAGCGCCTTCGAGGACCTCGTCCGCGATGTCACCGCCTGAGCAGAGGTGCGGCCGGCCGCCGGGAGCGGCGCCGGCCCTCTCAGACGTGAAAAAGGGGCGGGCGGCCTGCGGGCCGCCCGCCCCTTTCGTCGTCCCTGCCCCCGCCGCACCCGTCAGAGCAGCGGCGGCGGCACCCGGTCCGCTCCGGCGGCGGGTGCGGGCAGTCCGGCGGCAGGTGCGGGCTTTGCGGCGTCCGGTTCGGGCGCTCCGGCATCCGGCTCCTCGACCATGTCGTCGAGAAGGTGGCTGACCTCCGCCCACACGCTGTCGCGGTGCGCCTGAAGCTCCGCGGCGTCCTCCGCGCGCGAGTGGCGCTCCGCCTTGACCAGCAGCACGCCCG
>DASUMX010000051.1:0-6137 GCA_036277455.1 Thermoleophilia bacterium | reverse complement strand
CTCTTCTCGCCACTCCCAGTCGTAAGATCCTCTGATCCGCCCGCTGGCCACTCAACGCCTCCAGGTGCCGCAGTCCGCTTCAGGCGATGGGCCCTGCACGGCTGTCGGCGAAAGCATCGCCGCCAAGTGTGCGAGGGGCGTTAATGCGAAGTGAGCCGGGCGCGAGCGGTGATGAGAGCGCCGCGCGCGCCGCTCAGCCGATGATGGCGGCGTAGGCCGCGCGCCAGTCCGTGAAGTCGGTGAAGAGGTGGTCCGGCTCGTACCGTGCAAGCTCGCCCACGGTGTGCCGGCCGGTGGCGACGCCGACCGCCGTGACCCCGAGCGACGCGCCGCACTCGATGTCTGCCGGGCTGTCGCCGATGACCACGATGTCCTTGCCGGCGTAGCGCCGGCCGTCGCGCGCCTCGGCGCGGGCGACGGCCACGGCCGGCAGGTCGGCCCGCAGCCCCGAGTCCGAGCCGTAGGCGCCGACCTTGAAGAGAGGGAGCAGGCCCGTCGGCTCGAGCTTGAGACGGGCCCCCTCCTCCACGTTGCCGGTGAGCAGGCCGACGAGGACGCGACGGTCGGACACGAGCGCGGTGACCAGCTCGCGGATGCCGGGCAGCGTCTCCACCTCCACGCGCGCGATCTCCTCGCGCAGCAGCTCGACGTAGCGTGCGATGCAGGCGTCGACAAGCCCGTCGGCGCCGGCCGCCGCGCCCGGCTCGCACGCGCCCCACAGAGACGCGAGGTCGCCGATGATGCCGGGGTCGGTGCGCCCGTGGAACGAGTAGTCGCCGAGCTCGCCCTCGACCCCGTAGACGTCCTTGATCGCGCGCAGGATGGCGCGCCCGCCGGCGCCGCGGGCGTCGACCAGCGTGCAGTCGATGTCGAAGAGGATCAGGCGGTCAGGCATCGCCGGGCAAGTATAGCGGGCGGGCCGGAGCGCATTCGGACCCGCCGGCGGGCGCCTCAGGCCCCGCCGCCCTTGAGCAGCAGGAGCGGCACGTCGCTGTTGTGGCGCACGTGGTCGGCCACGCTGCCCAGCACCATGCGCTTCGCCCATCCGTGCCCGTGCGTGGCCATGGCGATCAGGTCCGGGTGGAGCTCCTCGGCCTGCTCCACGATGACCTGCTGCGGCTCCCCGGAGAGCAGCCGGGTCTGGACGGTGAGGCCGCGGCGGCGGAGCTGCTCCGCGGCCCGCGCGAGTGCACCCTCCGCATCCTCGAGCTCGCAGGCACGCTGGTCGCGCGTGTGGAAGTGGGCCACGCGCAGGAGCGTGACGTCGGCGCCGCAGGCCTCGGCGAGCCTGCCGACGTGCTCCAACACGGCAGCATCGATCTCGCCGCCCTCGAGCGGCACCAGGATGTGGTCGTAGATGCCCATTCGTCAGCCTCCGAAGAAGATCTGGTAGAGGAGGAACGCGTTCAGTCCGATGATGATCGCGGCCAGCAGCACGCCGACCCCGAGCTGGATCATGTTCATGCGGTCGGCGCCCATGACGCGGCGGCTGCGCGAGAGCCAGAGCAGGGGGATGATCGTGAACGGCAGCTGGATGCTCAGTAGCACCTGGCTCACGATCAGGGCTTTGAAGGAGTCGACCCCCAGGGCGATGACCAGCATCGCGGGGAGCGATGTGACGACAAGGCCGATCCTGTATGCGCGAGTGCGCGGATCCTCGGGCTTGCCGAGATAGCCGGTGACGACGTTAGCCTCGGCGAGCGAGGAGGTGATCGACGAAGCGATCCCCGCCACCAGAAGCGCCATCCCAAACAGGAACTGCGACAGCGACCCGACCAGCGGCTCGAGCGTCTCTGACGCCTGCTCGATGCTGGTGACGGTGATGCCGGCGGTGAAGAACACGGCGGCGGCGACGATGATCATCGCGGAGTTGACGAGCCAGCCCACGCCCATCGCCATGCTGGTATCGATGAGCTCGAAGTTCATCAGGCGGCGGCGGCGGTCGGGGGCGAGATCCCAGTCGCGGGACAGGATGACGTTGGAGTGCACGTAGATGTTGTGCGGCATGACGATGGCTCCGAGCATGCCAAGCGCGACGAGGATGCTGGCGCCGTCCACGGAGGGGATCACCCATCGCGGCGCCGCCGCCGCCCAGTCGGGCTTCACGAGAAAGAGCTCGACGATGTAGCAGCCGGCGATGATGGCGAGGAAGACGACGATCATCCGCTCCAGCCGGTGGTACTGCTGCCCGAGGATCGCGATGAAGACGATGCCGACGGTGAGCGGGGCGCCGATCCACAGCGGCAGGCCGAAGAGCAGGTAGAAGCCGAGCGCGGCGCCGAGGTACTCCGCCAGGTCCGTCGCCATGCACGCAAGGACGATGGTCACCCCGGCGAGCCACACGACCGGCCTGGGCAGCTTGGTGCGGATGTTGGCCGCCAGCGAGTGGCCGGTGACGATGCCGAGCTTGGCGGAGAGGTGCTGCAGGAAGATGAGCATGAGCGTGCTCAGCGAGACCACCCAGAGCAGCGTGTAGCCGAACTCGGAGCCGCCGGCGATGTTGGTGGCCCAGTTGCCCGGATCGATGAAGCCGATCGTGACGATGAACCCGGGGCCGAGATAGCGCAGCAGCTCGCGCGAGAACAGGTCGCGGACGAAGTCCGCGGCCCCTCTCGGGATGGAATCCTCCTCGAGGTCGGCCGGCGGCTCGAGCGCCAGGTCGACCGCGACCGTCGTGGGGGCGGGATCAGGCTGCGCCCAGCCCGCCCCTCCCGCGGCCCCTTCCGCGCGCGTGTCGTCGTGCCCGGTCATGACGACACTCTATCCCGTGGTGCGGGGCCGGGCTCCTCAGGTGGCCGTGGACTCGTCGCCCTCCCGCTCGTTGAACGGCCACTGCCCGGTCATGAAGCTGAGGAAGCCCTCCAGCAGCAGGACGACCACGATACTCAGGATGATGCCGAGCCAGGAAGACGCCACCAGCGCGAGGACGATCAGACCGACGACGAGGACGCCCCAACGCACGCCCACGACGTGGTTGACGATCCAGGAGGTGACGGGAGAGTCAGGGATGCTGATCTCGGCAGCCTGGCCGACGGCGCGCCTGCCGGCCGCGACCACGCCGGCGCGCACGTCACGGCGGCCCAGCAGCCACACGAGCAGGGCCGCGACGACGCCGATCACGCAGATCCAGATGGTGATCGTGGTGAGCGGCCCGAGCGACGCGTTCACGACGTCCCTGACGATGGTGTCTCCCTGGCCCTCCTGCAGCTTGTCGGTCAGGTAGAGCGAGGCGCGCTTGACGATCACCCGCGTGACGAAGATGGCGATGGCGGCGCCGATGCCGATGGCGATCGCCGTCCGCGCCCGGCGGCGCGACAGCCAGATGGTCAGGGCGATGAGGCCGACGGTCACCAGCGGCAGGACCCAGGTGAGACGGTCGAACCACTTGACGGCCGTCTGCGCCGGTCCGAGCGCGTCGGCCTGGAGCAGCGTGATCTGGCCGAAGTCGGAGGGCAGCGGCTTGCCCGACCAGTTGGCCACCTCCTGGATGCCGGCCTCGGGGTCGGTGCCGGGCTCGATGACGGGCGGGTTGAGCCGGTCGGAGAGCCCGCCGGGCAACCGCTCGTCGACCCACAGGAGCACCTGGCTGACCAGCGGCAGCAGGTTCAGCTTCACGTCGCTGCCCGCGATGTAGGCGTTGGTCGTCTCGCCGCGCAGCAGGGCCACGATCTTCTCGTGGCCGCGGCGGTTGACCTCGAGCCAGAGCTCGTAGGCCCTGGGAGAGCTGAGGACCTTGTTGGCTCCCTTGGTGATGAAGTCCTCGACGTAGCTCGTGATCGGCCCCGCGAGCAACTGGACGCGATCGGGCAGGGCGTCCGTCACCCGCTGCTGCAGGTCGGTCGCGGCCACCACCTGTCCGCCGACGTACTCGCTGAGGTTCTGGATGGCCTCCGGGTCCTTGCCGATGGGACCGACGAGGTTCATGTAGCCGTCGGTGTTCATGACCGTGTAGTGGGTCCAGAGCGTGAGCCCGGTGACCACCACGGCCAGACAGGAGAGGAAGATCAGCAAGCCGACGAGAAGCCGGCGTAGGCGGCTCGGGCGCCGGGCCGGCGCGGCCGCGACCGCGGTGACCTCGTCGTCCTCGTCGCTGACGGCGCTCTGCGTCTTCGCCGCCGGCGCCGCGGATGGTTCGGCCTCGGCCGGGGCCGAGGCCTGGGTCACCTCGGTGACCTCTCCCGGCTCGGGAGAGCCGGTCTCACCGTTCTCGTGCTGCTTGTCGGCCACGGCCGGTCCCCCCTCGCATCACTGCTGCTTACCGAATGGTCACACATTCCCCGTCGCAGGCGGAAAGCCTACGCGACCGTGAACGCCTGTTCGAGGTCGGCGATCAGGTCGCCGGCGTCCTCGATGCCCACCGAGTAGCGGACGAGCCCCTCGGGAATGCCCAGTGCGGCGCGCTCATCGGCCGTGCACTCGACATGGCTCGTGGTCGCCGGCACGCCGGCCAGCGTCTCAACGGCGCCGAGGTTGGCAGCGAGGTGCGCGAGCCGCAGGCGTGGCAGCACGCGCTTGACCGCGTCGAAGCCGCCGCGGAGCGAGAAGCTCAGCATGCCGCCGTAGCCGCGCATCTGCCGTGCCGCCACGTCGTGGTGCAGGTGGGTCTCCAGGCCGGGGTAGTTGACCGCCTCGACCTCCGGCCGCCCCGCCAGCCAGCGCGCGACGATCATGGCGTTCTCGTTCTGCTGGCGCACGCGCAGCGCCAGCGTCTTGAGGCTGCGCACGAGCAGGTAGGCGGCCATGGGGTCGAGCGAGGCGCCGGTGATCTCGCGGTAGTGGTAGACCTTCTTGATGAGATCGGGGGGACCGCAGAGCACGCCGCCGAGCGCGTCGGCATGGCCCCCGAGGAACTTGGTCGCGCTGTGCAGCACGAGGTCCGTGCCCAGCGCCAGCGGGTTCTGGTTGATGGGCGTCGCGAACGTGTTGTCGGCGACGACGATGGCGCCCGCCTCGTGCGCGGCCTTCGAGAGGCGGGCGATGTCCATCACCTTCAGTGTCGGGTTGGTCGGCGACTCGAGGTAGACGAGGCGGCAGCCCTTGGCGATGGCCCCCTCGATCTGGTCGAAGTCGCTGGTGTCGCAGAGCTCCACCTCGACACCGATGCGCGGCAGGAAGTCCGCGAACATCTGGTTGGTGCCGCCGTACGTGTCCCTGACGGAGACGACGCGCTCGCCCGGGGCGACCAGCGCGAAGAGCGTGTTGCTGACGGCGGCCATGCCGGTGGAGAAGCTGGTGGCCGCCTCCGCGCCCTCGAGCAGCCGGACCTTCTCCTCGAACGCCGCCACCGTCGGGTTGGTGTTGCGCGAGTAGATGTGGCCTTCACGCCGCCCAAGGGCGGCGTCGACCCACGTGTCCACGTCCTCGTAGCCGAACGCGGCGCTGTACACGATCGGCACCTGCGTGCCGCGATGGGCCCGCGCCGCGTCCTCGCCCGCCCGCACCGCCAGCGTGGCGGGCGAGAGCTCTCTGTCCTCGCCGTCCTGCCGTCTCGCCTCGTCGGTCATGACACCCTCCCGCCGTGCTCGCCGCCCGGAGCGCAAGGCGCCGGACCTCCTGTGATCGTCCGCGTCATTCTAGGCCCTCTCGGCCCGGCGGGGTCCGCGGAGGTCTGCAGTGACTCCGTTCCCGGCCCGCCGGAGTCCGCGTCGCCGCCGCGGGGGCTCGCGACCGGGGCGGGCCGGGTACAGTTGGGGCGACGCCCGGCAGCACACGAGCAGGACGAGGAGGCGGGCATGAAGCCCTGGAAGCTGCCGCCCAGAGCCAAGGTCTTCGAGGCGTTCACGGCAGTCGCCGACGGCCGGGTCCGGCTTGCCGGGCCCGGCGCCGCGACCGTCGCCTCCTCGCGCGGCGACAAGACCTACGACGTCGGCTGGTCAGACGACGGCCGCGTGGTCACGAGTAACGACAACGCCTCGTACTGGCAGGGGTACCTCGGCTACCCGGTCCTCGCCGTACTGCTCGCCCGTGGGGTGCTCCATGCCGACGCGGCCGCGGTCGACGCCATGGCCGGCGTCCGCTGGCACGACCTCAACACGCGGTTCAAGCGCGACTACGAGGCGGCCGTCGCGCACGTGCTCGGCGAGCTGTCGGCGCACGGCGGCGACCCGGCGCTCGTGGAGCGCGAGGTCGCCGCCGTG
>DASUMX010000050.1:0-10376 GCA_036277455.1 Thermoleophilia bacterium | reverse complement strand
CGCCGTCCACGGCAGGGTGCGCAGCCCCGCCTCGAGCGGCGAGTACCCCTGCACCACCTGGAAGAACTGCGCCAGCAGGAAGATCGAGCCGAACATGCCGAAGCTCATCAGCAGAGAGGTGACGTTGGCCGCCGAGAAGGCGCGGTTGCGGAAGAAGCGCAGCGGCACCATCGGCTCCGGCGTGCGACGCTCCCAGAGCACGAACGCGCCCAGCAGGACGACGCCGGCGATGATGGGACCGGCCACGCCGAGGCTGGTCCAGCCGTGCTCGTTGCCGCGCACCAGACCCCAGACGATCCCGAGCAGGCCTGCGCTGGCGAGACCCAGGCCGGGCAGGTCGAGTGAACGGTTCGGACCCTTGGACTCGGTCAGGCGCGTCAGGGCGACCGGCAGCAGCACAAGGCCGATCGGGACGTTGAGCCAGAAGATCCACTGCCAGGAGAGGCCCTCGACGATCGCGCCGCCGACGACCGGGCCGAGCGCGACCGCCAGGCCGCTGACGCCGCCCCAGATGCCGAGCGCCATGCCGCGGCGAGCCGGAGGTACGGCCGCGGAGAGGATCGTCAGGGTCAGCGGCGTGACGATCGCGCCGCCGACGCCCTGCAGGGCCCGCGCGGCGACCAGCGCGTCGATGCTCGGCGCCAGAGCAGCCGCCGCCGAGCCGGCGGTGAAGACCACGAGGCCCACCAGGAACATGCGCTTGCGCCCGAACCGGTCGCCCAGCGCGGCGCCGGTCAGGAGCAGCACGGCGAACGTCAGCGTGTACGCGTTGACCGTCCACTCCAAACCGGACAGCGAGGCGTTCAAGTCAGCCTTGATCACCGGCAACGCGGTGGTCACCACCAGGTTGTCGAGCGACACCATGAAGACGGCGACGCTCGTGACCACGAAGGTCCAGAAGGTCATTGCTCGTGCACTCATCTCTTCATCTCCCTTTGCGGCCCGGGAGTCCCTGCCCCGCCGGACCTTGTAACTTAGCAATCACTTAGTTGTCGAGGCCTGAAAAGGGGCGGGTCCGGCCAGAAGCCGGCAGCCCGCCCGTCGTCTACTTGCCGCGCGCCCTCACCCCCGTGCGCTCCGTCTTCCCGACCGCGTCGATGGCCAGGGCCACGACCTCGGTGCCGTGCACCGGGCACATGATGCGCGCCCAGTCCGCGTCGACCCGGGTGAGGTCCATGACCGCGACCACGTTCATCAACATGCCGTAGGCAAGCCACTCACGGATCGCCGCCTCCGGCGCGCCCGAGGCCGACTGCACGAAGCTGACCAGGCGCAGCATCTCGTCGCGCACGACGTCGCGGATCTCCTCGTCCCCGCACGCCGCGTAAGCCTGCATCTGCATCTGCAGCAGGCTGCGGTCGTCGAGCAGGTTCCCATACGCGACGCCCATGGCCATCAGGATGTCGGTCTGGCTCGCGTCGTCGCCGGCCTCGGCCGCGGCGGTGCGAAACGCGCCGACGGTGCGCTCGAACGTCCGGTGCACCGTCGCGATGAACAGCTCCTTCTTGGTGCCGAAGAGCTGGAAGAGATACGGCTGCGACACCCCGACCCGCTTCGCGATGGCGTCGACGGGGGTGCCGTGGAGGCCGCCGACGGCGAACTCACGCGTGGCGGCCTCGACGATCTCCCGTCGGCGGTCTTCCTTGGTGCTGCGCGTCGTTGCCTTCATGGTGTCCCTGCTTCCCTTACTTAGTAGTCACTAAACATGATTCGACGGCACCTGTCAAGTCCGACCTCCGTCGATGACGGCGACCCGGGTGGCGGGCGCGCTGCACCGCCCGCATACTCGAATGCGTGGTGGCGAGGATGGTGAGGATGGCGAGCCCCGACGATCAGCAGAAGCTACGCGGCAGACGCCCCGGGACCGTGCTGGTCCCCCAGGGGGCGCTGACGCGGGGCGCCGCCTTCTTCATCGACACGTTGCTGGTCAGCCTGGTCGTGGGCCTCCTCTTGGGAGACAAGGCGCCGCTGGAGATGGTGGTCGCGGCCACCCTCGTCGCCGACTTCCTCTACTTCGCCCTCTCCGAGGGCATCACCGGAACCACGCTCGGCAAGCGCCTCTTCGGCCTGCGCGTGGTGCGGGCCGCGGACGGCCGCTCCTGCGGCCCGCTGGCGGCCATCGTGCGGACGGCCCTCCGTCTCGTGGACAACCTGCTGTTCTCCTTGCCGGGGATCGCCGCGATCGTGACCTCCCCGCGCCGCCAGCGGCTGGGCGACCGCGCGGCGAGGACGCTCGTCGTGACGGAGGTCCCCGAGCAACTCCTCGCGGCGTTCGACCGGATCTCTGGGCGCGCGACCCCGGATGAGGTCCTGCGGCGGATCAACGCGGCGACGCTGGGCCACGCACAGCCCGACCTCACCCCGGGGCTGGCGCACGTGAACCATTCACCGTACCCGGCGGCGGCAGCTCACGGAGAGACGCTGCCGTGCCCCTTCTGCGACGTGCCCATGCCCGTGGACGAGGTCGTCTGCCGCTACTGCGGTGAGTACGTGAACCAGGTGACGGCGAACGGCGACGCGGAGAACATGGCCCCCGTGCCGATGCTCCACTCCCCCGACCGGCGCTACCGGTTCGACGCTCTGTGGCGGCTGGTCTTCGCCGACGACGAGGCATCGCTGGCGGCGGTACGCGAGGCTGTACCGGCCTGGCCGCGGGCGGACCGGCTGCTGGCCGTGAATGCCTTCGCAGAGGTGGCCGACCCGCGTCCCGCGGCCTTCCTCGAGTCCATGACGTCCGACCCGGACGAGGCCGTGTGCGCGCTGGCGCGCGAGGTGCGCGGGCGGCGCGCGCCGTAGGCGGCGGCTACGCGGACGGCCGCGAGGGACCGGTCCCGGGCGCGCTGAGGCCGAGGAGGCCGGCAAGATCCCGCGTCCACACCTGGATGGCCTCCCAGTCGCGGTCGTCGTGGGCGGTCTCGCCGTGCAGTGGACTCGCCGGGAGAGCGGCGATCATCCGGTCCCTGAGGGCGAGTCGCGCCGGGTCGTAGGCGCCGACGAACACCCCTGTGGCCATCGGCGTCGGCGCCGCCACCTTGGCGAGCGCGGTGAAGAGCTGCTCGCGGGAGCCGTCCAGACCGTCGGCGGACTTGATCGGGCCGAGCGCGAAGACCGCGAACGGCAGCTCCGCGAGGGCCTGCCGGTTCTTCTCGAGCAGGGCGCGGACGTCCTTGTGCAACGCGCCCATGTAGAGCGGTGTACCGAGCACGACGGCGTCGCAGCCGTCCAGCGAGCGCACCTCCCTCGCCCGCTTCACATCCGTCTCGATGCCCTGCTCCCCGAGCGTCGCCGCCACCGTCTCGGCGACCTCGCGCGTGGAACCGTAGCGCGTTCCGTATGCGACCAGGACCTGCGTCATCATCTTCACCCCATCACCTTTTCGTCGTCTTCTTCTTCTTGATCTTCTTCGCGACCGGCTGTCCCCCGCCGGCGATCAGCCGCCGGATCGCCTCGACTGTCGCCTCCTCCGGTCGGCTCGACGGGTCGTCGTGGACCCGCCGTACCGCCTCCATGCCGATCGCCTGCGCGAAGCGGCTCGTCAGATCGACGTCGGGGACCTCGAACTCCCCCGCCGCGATCCCCTGCTCCAGCAGGTCGCGGATCATGGGGCCGTACACCCGGTCGTTGACCTGGGTCTGGATCTCCGGCGGCTCGACGAGCTCGACGCCGGGGTTCTGGGCGAAGCCGGCGCGCGCGTCGGAGAGCGCGATACGAACGATCTGCAGCGCGCGGCCCAGTGCAGTCGCTTCCGTGAGCAGCGACTCCACCCGTCTGCGCTGCTCCATCGCCCCGAGCTCGAGCGCGTGATCGAGCAGCGCCTCCTTGCTGGGGAAGTACTCGTAGATGGTCTTCTTCGATATGCGCAGCGCCTTGGCGACGTCCTCCACGGCGGTGCGGCGGAAGCCGTAGCGCAGAGCCAGACCCATGAAGGTCAGCGCGATCTCGTCCCTGGTCGCCGGCATGCGATTGCTCTCGATGTACTAGGAAACGATTACCGTTCTTGCGTACATCATGCGCCCGTAGGGACGGCGCGTCAAACGTGCCGCAGCTTCAGCCGTCGAACGGATAGCGGGCGACCTCTTCGGCCAGGAGTCGCCGGATCTCCTCGAAGAACCGGTCCCGGGCGCGCTGCGTCTGCATGGCCTCGCCCGCGGTGAGGACCGCCTGGTCCTTGTAGCGGTGGGTCGCGGGTTCCACCTGGAGGGTGTACGAGTTCGGCCACTGGTCCCAGAACCAGTCGGCGGACCCGAACTGCACGTACGCGGGCTCGATCTCCGGCACCCGTGAGAGCCTCTCCAGGAAGGCCCGGCCACGGTCGCCGGCGTCGACGCAGAAGGCCAGATAGGCGATGCGGTAGCGCACGGCTCCCTCGTGACCCTCCGGGATCGGCGCCAGGCTGTGCTCGTCCTGCCCCGTCGCGGTGAGGAAGTGCCCGTGACAGCACTGGAGCGTGAAGCAATGGGGCAGCGTCCGGAAGGCCAGGACGATGTCGACGATCGGCGGCTCGACGGCGCTGAGATCGAGGGCCTCGAGCGCCGCCTGTCGCTCGGCGGCGTAGTTCCTGTCGCGCACGAGCGCTCTGGGTTCGGTGAAGGTCTCCATCGCTTCTCAGAGTATCCCACCCGGCGCGACCCGCGTCGTTGCCGCGCGCGACGGCACGCCGGCGGGCGCCCGCCGCGATAGACTCCACCGTACCGCGATGCCGACGAGCGGCATCCGTTGCGGAAGGAAGGCGACATGTCCGACAACAGTGGCGCGGGAGCAGCCGGGGCCGGAGCGGTGTACGGGCTCGGGTTCATCGGCGCGCTCGTCTACTACATCGGCGGCGCGAACTCATTCTGGGACGGGGTCTGGGGCGTGCTCCAGGCGATGGTCTGGCCGGCGTTCTTCGTCTACGGCGTGATGGACAAGCTGAACGTTCCCTGACGCACGATCGGAGCCCTTCTGCTCGGGCCGCTCCGGTAGTCTCAGCGCGCCGCCGCCGTCTGACCTCGCGCCTCCAGCAGCGTCTTCAGGCGCGCCAGATCCTTCTTGTTGGCGCGCCGCATCGAGGCGGTCATGAACGGTGCGGCCAGGGACGAGAAGCCGGCCGGCGTGCCACGGTTGCGCAGGGTCATCCTGGTGTGGCTGTCTGCCGTCGCCTCCCACAGGTAGCTGGTCTCCATGGGGAAGGGACCCTGAGCGGTGCGCATCACGAGGCGCTCGCCGGGCACGTACTCCGCGACCTCATAGGTGTAAGCGAGGCGCCGGCCCAGGAACTGCGCCACGAAGGAGATCCGCGAGCCCACCGCGAGCGGCGGCGGCGTCTTCCACTCCACCGACTCGATGTTGGCGTACCACTCGGGCGCGTTGTCAGGGTCGGCGGCGTACTCCGCCACCACATCGCTGGGGCGACGGATGAGCGTCTCCGTCATCACGTCCACGGTCATCTCGGGCCTCCCTCGTCTGCTGATCCGCCATCAGAGTGCGGCGAGATACCGCCGCCAGAACGCCTTCCAGCGGTCGCAGTCGTCCCGCGTCGGAAGCTTGCTGCTGGTGACGGCGAGGAGCGCCGCCGGGCCGCCGGCCTTGGCCGCTCCTCCCGGCTTGCCTGAGATCGTCACCGTCACCCGGGTGCCGTCGGCCAGCGCGACCCGCCAGTACCGCCACTTCTCCGTCCTGGAGATGCCGGGCTCACCCGCGAAAGGGACGCCGTCGAAGCCCGGCGCCGCGCCGTCTGCAGGCAGGCCCGCGACCCAGCGATCGAGCGCCGCATCCATGCCTCCCGGCAGCGTCCTGGTCACGGTCGCCTCGTAGTCGCCGGCCTGCGTCTGACCGGTCTCGCGGCGACCGATGTGCTTCTCGTACTCCACCGTCACATTCTGGCTCCACCACCCGGACACGCCGTACTCGTCCTGGAGCAGCCGGGCGATGTCCTTGTGCGGCAGGTCGCGGGCATCACGCCCGTCGAGAATGGCGAACCAGTCGCCCAGGGCCTTGCCGGTCGCGTTCATGATCGGGGTGTCGTCCATGGTCCCTGCCTGCCCCGTCCGTGAGAAGTCTACGCGCGCGTCCGGTCTCGCCTGGGCCGCGCACCTCTCGTGGGACAGGGGCTCGGGTTCGGGTTCCGCACGCGCGAGGGCTGCTATCAGCGCATCCCGGTCTGTCGCTGAGCCGGCCCAGCGGGCGCCCGGCGTCAGGCCGCCAGAGAGACGATGTAGACGGCGTAGCCCGCGACGAGCGCGCCGCCCTCCCATCGATTCAGCACCGAGCCGCGCGCCATGAGCGGCAGCACGAGCACTGCGCTCACCAGGAACACGGCGACGTCCAGGGGCCGCAATCCGCTCGTCGCCAGCGGCCGCACCAGCGCCGCCGCGCCGAGCACGGCCAGGATGTTGATGACGTTCGAGCCGATGGCATTGCCGAACGCCACATCCGCCTGGCCGCGGCGCGCGGCCGACACCGAGGTCGCGAGCTCCGGGAGGCTGGTCCCGACGGCGATCACGGTGAGACCCACCACGACCTCGCTCACCCCCAGGGCCGACGCCAGCTCCACGGCGCCGCGCAGGAGCACGGTGGCGCCGAGGAGCAGAGCCCCCAGCCCCACGACGACGAGCAGCGCTTCCACCCGCAGCGAGCGCTCGCGTTCGAGGGCTGCATCGAACTCCGCCGCCACGGCCGGCACGTCGCTGCGTCGGGCGCCGTAGTAGGCGAAGGCGACGTAGAGCACGGCGCCCGCAAGCAGGACGGCGCCGTCGAGCCTGCCGAGGCCGCCGTCCCACATCATCACGGCGAGCAGGAAGGTCGCGCCGATCATCACCGGGACCTCGCGACGGATCAGCCGCGCCTGCACGGCCAGAGGCCTGACCAGCGCGGCCAGCCCCAGCACCAGCGCGATGTTGCTGATGTTGGAGCCGAGCACGTTGCCGAGCGCGAGGCCGCCGCTGCCGCTCGCCGCCGCCTGCACGCTCAGCACGAACTCGGGGCTCCCCGTGCCGAGAGCGACGATGGTGAGACCGACCACGAGCGGCGCCACGCCGAAGCGCAGCGCCACGGCGCCGGCGCCGCGGACGAGACCCTCGGCGCCGGCGGCGAGCAGCAGGAGGCCGATGATGACGAACACCGCGTTGAGAAGCATCAGCGTCCTACTTCATCAACGCCAGGCTCAGCGCCATCACCAGCATCCCGGCGACCAGCCCGTACAGGCTGTCGTGCCCCTTGCCGTATGCGCGGCTGGTGGGGAGCAGCTCGTCGAGGCTGATGTACACCATGATGCCGGCGACGCCGGCGAACAGGATGCCCATGAGCTCCTGGGGGACGTCGGCGCCCGTTCCGCCGAGCAGGAGGATGAGGACGAGGTAGGCGATGCCGGCGCCTACCGGCTCGGAAAGTCCGCTGAGCAGAGAGTAGGTGAACGCCTTCTTGCGGTCGCCGGTGGCATAGAAGATCGGGACCGACACGCTGATGCCCTCGGGGATGTTGTGCAGCGCGATGGCGATCGCGATGGCGATGCCGAGTCCGGGATCCTCCAGCGCCGCGAGGAAGGTGGCGAGGCCCTCCGGGAAGTTGTGGATGCCGATCGCGAGCGCGGTGAACAAACCCATACGCATGAGCTTGTGGTGGTCCGCGGTGTGGTCGTGGAGCCCGGGTCCCCGGTCCGCAGCCCCGGGCGTCACGCTACTCAAGGGCACCGGCGCCGACGGGTCGTGCAGCGGCGCCGTCTCGGCCTCGGAGTGGGTCTCGTGCGGGTTCTCGCCCGCCGGGATGAGCGTGTCGATCACGAAGATGATCGCCATGCCGCCGAAGAAGGCGAGCGTGTTGACCCAGTACCCGGTCACTTCTCCGTACCGCTCCGTCAGCGCAGCGGCTCCCTTGAAGAAGATCTCCACGAAGGACACGTAGAGCATGACGCCGGCAGAGAACCCCGTCGCTACCGACAGGAACCGGTAGTTGGTGCGCTTGGCGGTGAAGGCGATGGCGCTGCCGATGCCGGTCGCCATGCCGGCCACCAGGGTGAGGCCAAGGGCGAACCAGACGCCGCTCATCCCGCCTCAGCTCCGTGATCCCGCACGCGCGCCTCCGTTCCGACTCATCGCCGCCGAGCATATCGCGAGACTGCGTGGGTACCAGAGGAGTGACCCCGGACAGTCTCCGACAGAGAAGGTGAGGATCCACTATGGCCGACGTGCAGATCTCCGCCCCACCCGGCGTGCCGCAGATCGTCACCGCCGTCGAGTTCGACGCCCCTCGGTACCTCGTGTTCCGTGCCTTCATGGAGCCCGACCTGCTCGCCCAGTGGCTCGGGCCACGCCGGGTCACGATGACCATCGAGGAGTACGACCCGCGCGACGGCGGCCGGTATCGCTACACCCACCACGACCCCGACGGCAACACGTACTCGTTCCGCGGCGTCTTCCACGGTGAGCCCAGTCTGGAGGGCGCCGTCCAGACCTTCGAGTACGAGGGCGCGCCCGGACACGTCTCGCTGGACACGCTGACCCTCGAAGAGCAGGGCGGCCGCACGACCGTGCGCACCAACTCGGTCTTCCAGGCGGTGGAGGACCGCGACGCGATGGTCCAGGCCGGCATGGAGAAGGGCGTCACCGAGGGGATGCAGCGGCTCGAGGAACTGCTCGAGAAGCTGAAGAAGCAGGGCGAGGGCGGAGCGTCCCGGGCGACGTGACTCAGGCCTCGCCAACCATCTCCGCGAGGGCCAGCACCGTCCGCCAGTTGCGGGTGGTCGCGGCAGTACCGAGCTTGCGCTCGAACCAGGCGTTGTTGAGCCTGGTGCGCCCGTACCCGTGCGGCAGCTTGAGATAGATGACCGGAGTGGCCAACGGCGGCGCGCCGATGAACGCCGCCTCCTCTCCATCGACCGCCGGCAGCTCCAGCTTGCCGAACGCGGCCTTGTACACGGCGCAGTACGCCTGGTCGGAGGCCTCCCCGAAGTCGGCCTCGCCGTGCGCTCCGAAGAGGAAGGTGGCGTGCAGGATGTTCTCAGCCGAAGCCAGGCCGCCTTCGCTCGCGAGGAACGGATTGGCTGCAGCCACGTCGAGCATCGCCTCGCCGGGAAGGACGAGGACGCCCACCCGAGGCCCGATGTCCCGCTCGATGCGTGTCTCGATCGCGGTCGCGAGCGCGGCCGCCGGCTCGGCGCCGTCGCCGGCGTCGAAGACGGCGTTGCCGCTCTGCAGGTAGGTGCGCACGTCCGTCAGTCCGAGCCCTTCGAGCAGAGCGCGCAGGTCCGCCATCGGCAGTGTGGTGCCACCGACGTTCACGGCTCTCAGGAGGGCGACGTAACTCATACCCGCTTCATACCCTGCATGGGGTGACACGCTCGCGCAGCGTGTCCGCCGGGGATCAGCGCCCGTAGCCCTCAGCGTAGCGGGCGCAGAGGTCCACGTAGATCTGCTTGAAGCGGCGCCAGTCGGCGCGGTAGGCCTCGTCGACCTCGCGCTCGAGCAGGCGCGCCGGGACCCCGGCGGCGATCCTCGCCGCCGGCACCACGGCGCGCTGCCGCCCCACCGCGCCCTCAGCCACGACCGCCCACTCGCCGACCTCGGCCCAGTCGCTCACCACGGCGTTCATGCCGATGACGGCGTAGTCGCCGAGGAGTTTCACATTGTGGACCACGCAGCCGTGGCCGAGCGTCACCCAGGCGCCGATGGCGCAGGTCTCGCCGGGGCGGGCGTGAACGACGGCGTTGTCCTCGACCGCGCAACAGTCGCCGAGGACGATGGTCCCGTAGTCGCCGCGCAGGCGGGCGCCCGGGCCGATCCAGCAGCGGGCGCCCAGTGTGACGTCGCCGATGACGTCGGCCGAGGGATGGACCCAGCAGCCGGCGCCGAGTCGCGGCGCCCTGCCTTCGAAGCTCTCGACGGTCACGTCAGGAGAGGCCCTCGGCCAGCTCCGCTTGCTGGGCGAGGCCCCCGAGGAGCACGGCGCGCATCGTGTCGAGCGCCGTGATGACGCGGACGTCGGCGAGCGAGTAACGGATGCTCACCCCGTCGCGCTCGCTGTGGACGAGGCGCTGCTCGCGCAGCATCTTGAGGTGCCGCGACACCGTCGGCTGCGGCACCTTGAGCGCCTCCGTGAGCTCGGTGACCGTCTTCGGCCCCTCGCTCAGCTCGTACAGGATGAGGATGCGCTTGGGGTCGGCCAGCGCCTGGCAGATGCTGGCGTGCAGCTGGTTCACTTCGCGTTCGAGGCGCTCTTCCATGAGTCCGATTGTCCGGCGCGGGCCCCTGCGCCGTCAATCAGGGCCGGCGCCTGCCGCCCTCGCGGCCCGACAAACCGGACCACCTCTGTCTCGGTTGACTCGTCCATCCGGATAGGCGTATATAAGCAAGTATGCAAATTCACAAGCTCGCACAGACGCCCTCCCCCGACTCCGGGGCGGC
>DASUMX010000049.1:0-3512 GCA_036277455.1 Thermoleophilia bacterium | reverse complement strand
ATCCGCACGCCCTCCGTCAAGCCGGACTACATCGTCGACGAGCCGGTGGCCGTGGACGCCGCCGCGTACCCGCCGGCGAAGGACGCCGGCGCGGCCCTGGTGCAGCTCATGGCCGCGCCCAACATCGCCAGCAAGCGCTGGGCCTGGGAGCAGTACGACTACATCGTCCAGGCCAACACCGTGCAGATCCCCGGCTCGGACGCCGCGGTGCTGCGCATCAAGGGCACCGACCGCGGCTTCGCCTTCAGCAACGACTGCAACGGCCGCCACTGCTACCTCGACCCGTACCGCGGCGCCAAGGCGGCGACCGCCGAGGCGGCGCGCAACCTGGCGTGCTCCGGCGCGCTGCCCGTGGCCGTCACCGACTGCCTCAACTTCGGCAACCCGGAGAAGGGCGAGATCTACTGGCAGTTCGAGCAGGCCATCGAGGGCATGGCCGAGGCCTGCGAGGCTCTGGACACGCCCGTCGTCAGCGGCAACGTGAGCTTCTACAACGAGAGCTTCGGCCAGGCGATCTACCCGACGCCGATGGTCGGCATGCTCGGCATCTTCGACGACGTGAGCGTCGCCATCGACGCCGCCTTCAAGGACGAGGGCGACGTCGTCCTGCTGCTCGGCGACGACGCCGCCTGGATGGACGGCTCCGAGTACCAGAAGACCGCCTACGGGAAGGTCGAGGGGCGGATCCCGGACGTCGACCTGGAGCTCGAGGTGAAGCTCCAGGCGCGCCTGCGCGCAGCCATCGAGGCGCGCCTTCTCAAGAGCGCCCACGACTGCGCCGAGGGCGGGCTCGCCGTGGCGCTGGCCGAGTGCTGCGTGTTCAGCGGCTCCAACGGCGGCGCCCAGACGGGCGAGCCCGAGGCGGTGCGGCCCGGCCGCTCCGGCCGCTGGCTCGGCGCCGACGTCGACTTCGGCTCCGCCGAGGCCATCACCGGCGCCGCCGGCCGGCCGGACCTCGCGCTCTTCGGCGAGGCGCCGACGCGGGTGGTCGTGACCTGCGCGCCCGACAAGGTCGCCGAGCTCGAGGCCCTCCTCGGCGACCTGCCGCACCGCACGGTCGGGCGGGTGACCGGCGCCGATCTCAGGTGTACCATGGATGCGAAGGAGCTCTTCGCCGTCCCGGTGAGCGAGCTCCATTCTGCTTATGAGTCGCTCCCGGAGCGGCTCGCCTGACCGAACCGAGCGTTGTGTACGACGATCGTCTCCACGACAGCTGTGGCGTCTTCGGCATCCATGCGCCGGGACTCGACGTCGCGCGCCTGACCTTCTTCGGGCTCTACGCCCTGCAGCATCGCGGCCAGGAGAGCGCCGGCATCGCCGTGGCCGACGACGGCCAGGTCACGGTCATCAAGGACCTGGGCCTGGTCAGCCAGGTGTTCAACGAGCAGATGCTCCAGAGTCTCACCGGCCAGCACGCCATCGGCCACGTGCGTTACAGCACGACGGGATCGAGCCACTGGTCGAACTCACAGCCGCTGGTACGCAGTCGCAACGGCGACGTCATCGCCCTGGGCCACAACGGCAACCTCGTGAACACCACGGAGCTGCGCGACGAGCTCGTCGCCCAAGGGGTCAGGTTCTCGGGCACCACCGACACCGAGGTCATCACGGCGCTCATCGCGCACGAGGCCGAGGGTGACCTGCTCGAGGGGGTGCGTACCGCCGTCAGCAAGATCCGCGGCGCCTTCTCCGCCGCGGTGATGAGCGGCGACGCCGTGGTCGGCTTCCGCGATCCTTACGGCGTACGCCCGCTCTGCCTCGGCGACTACGAGGGCCACCCGGTGTTCAGCAGCGAGACCTCCGGGCTCGACATCATCGGCGCCGACTTCGTGCGCGAGATCCAGCCGGGCGAGATCGTCATCGCCGACAGCGAGCACGGCCTGCGCAGCGAGCGCGTCGAGCTCGAGGGCGCGCGCCCGGCGCTCTGCATCTTCGAGTTCATCTACTTCGCCCGGCCGGACAGCGTGATGAACGGCAAGACGCTCCACGTCGTGCGCCAGAACATGGGCCGGCACCTCTCGATGGAAGCGCCTGTGGAGGCCGACCTCATCGTGCCCGTCCCCGACACGGGCATGCCGGCGGCGATCGGCTACGCCGCCGCCTCCGGCATCCCCTACACCGAGGGCCTCATCAAGAACCGCTACGTGCACCGCACCTTCATCCAGCCCGACGACAACCTGCGCCAGGTCGGCATCCGCATGAAGCTCAACCCGCTGACCTCGGTGATCAAGGGCAAGCGCCTCGTCGTCGTGGACGACTCCATCGTCCGCGGCAATACGACCCGCCGGCTGGTGCAGATGCTGTTCGACGCCGGCGCCGCCGAGGTCCACCTGCGCATCAGCTCGCCGCCCATCCAGTGGCCCTGCTTCTACGGCATCGACATGGCCACCCGCGCCGAGCTCATCGCCGCCAACAAGAGCGTGGACGAGATCCGCGCCCACGTCGGCGCCACCAGCCTGCACTACCTCACGCTCGATGGCCTGCAGGCGAGCACCGGCCTGCCGCGCAGCCAGTTCTGCCGCGCCTGCTTCGACGGGGACTACCCCATCGCCGTGCCCGAGGAGTACGCGATGTGCAAGATGCGCTTCGAGACGGACGCCACCGCGCTCTGCGACCCGTGAGCGTGTCGCCCTTCGCCGGCTCCGCCTGACCGCCGTCAGGCCGGCGACGCCTCGCCGGTCTCGCCTGCGCCGCCGCTGGCCGGACCGGCCTGCGCGCTCTCGGCCACCTCCGGCTCCCGTCTGCTCACCGCGAACAGGTACGCGCTGACGACGAACACCCACGCCGGGAAGACGAGCACGGCCCAGGCCTCCTCAGAAACCACGAACAGCAGCACGAACGCGACCGCGTAGGTGGCCAGCCCCAGCGATCTGGGCATCAGCCCATGCCGCAGCCACGCCGTCGCCTGGCAGATGAGGAACACCGCCGCCATGCGCAGCGCGTAGACGCCGAAGATCCTCGACACCGCGACCTGGACGAAGGCGTAGGTCTCGCTGCCAGGGACGCCCACAGGGTCCCTGTTGTAGAGGGCGATGAGAGCGCCTGCGAGAGCCGCGGCAGCGAAGACCATGGCGAGGAACAACGCGCCGCTGCCGAGGATGATCGTTGAGATGAACCTGTCCTCCCAGCGTCCTAGGCGTTGCCGGGACACGCCGATGAACCACAGGAAGAAGATGCCGGCGAACGGCAGCAGGCCAAGCGCCCACTCCACCTCGCTGGGACCAGCCCTGAGCCACGCCCCGGTGACGTCCGACTCGCCGACCTCGTACCGCACGATGGCGGAGCACACGCCGAACAGCACACCGAAGATCATCCCCGCAATGGAGCCCGCGGTCAGCGTGCGCGCGTGGTGCTCGGCCGTGCGCGTGAGCGCGAAGCCGTGTTGACTGGGCCGCGCCCCCTGGGTCACGATCCTCGCCTCCCCTCGTGGCCGAGCGCCCGAACACGCCCGGCGTCCTGACGTCCCCCGCACAGTCTACGCCGTGGCGAACGCGGGCTCACGCAATCGTCGA
>DASUMX010000048.1:0-4017 GCA_036277455.1 Thermoleophilia bacterium | reverse complement strand
ACGCTCGACCACGCGCCCCTGGTGGCGCTCACGGGCCAGACCGGGCTCGCGGGGATGCACAAGGAGACCACCCACCAGTTCATCGACACCGTCGAGATGCTGCATCCCATGACCAAGTGGAACACCCGCATCCACCACCCGCGCATGGTGCCCGAGGCGGTCCGCAAGGCGTTCAGCATCGCCGCCGCCGAGAAGCCGGGCGCCACGCATCTCGAGCTGCCCGAGGACGTGATGGAGATGGCGGTGACCGGCTCGCCGCTGCCGCGCGGCCCGGAGCCGATGGTCGAGGCCGACCCCGTCAGCCTGCTGCGCGCCGCCGAGGTCATCCAGGGGGCGAAGCGGCCGGTGCTGCTCGTGGGCAACGGTGTCGTGCGCCAGCACGCGGCCGCGGCCCTGCGCACCTTGTGCGAGCAGACGGGCCTGCACGCGGTCACCACGTTCATGGGCAAGGGCGTCCTCGACGCCGCCGACCCACACTTCCTCTTCACCGCGGGGCTGCGCCGGCAGGACTATCCTCAAGGCCTCCTCGGCCGGGCGGATCTCGTGGTCAGCGTCGGGTACGACATGATCGAGTGGCCGCCCTCGGCCTGGAACCCCGACGGAGGGCAGCGCATCATCTGCATCGACACGGTGCCGCCCGAGATCGACGCCCACTTCATCCCCGAGGTCGAGCTCATCGGCGACCTCTCGCGCATCATCTTCCAGCTCACGGAACTTCTGGAGGGGAGGAAGGTGGCGAGCATGGAGGTCCGGCCCTACCGGCGCGCCATCCGCCGCGTGCTCGACGCGGGCACCGACGACGACTTCCCGGTCAAGCCGCAGCGCGTGCTGCGCGACCTGCGCGAGCTGCTCGCGCCGGAGGACGTGCTCGTCAGCGACGTCGGCGCGCACAAGCTCTGGGTGGCGCGCTTCTGGGAGGCGCGCGAGCCCAACACCGTGCTCATCAGCAACGGCTTCGCCGCCATGGGCTTCGGCCTTCCGGCGACGATCGCCGCGGCGCTGGCGCGCCGCGGCCGCGGCAAGGTCGTGTGCATCAGCGGCGACGGCGGCTTCCTCATGAACGTCCAGGAGCTGGAGACGGCCCGCCGCCTCGGCCTCCCGTTCGTGATCCTCGTGTGGACCGACGGCGGCTACGGCCTGATCGAGATGCACCAGCGGCGCAAGTACGGCCGCATCGCCGGCACCCGCTTCGACAACCCCGACCTCGTGGCGCTCGCGCGCTCGTTCGGCGTGGAAGGGCTTCGCGCCGAGAAGGCCGGCGACGTCAAGCCTCTCCTCGCCCGCGCCCTCAGGCACCCCGGACCCGTTGTCATCGACGTTCCGATAGATTACGGTGAGAACGACAAGCTGGCGGTCGACCTCTGGCAACTTGCTCCCGAGGCACTGTCCTAGAACTTGTACAAACGTACTCTGGGGGGTCCGGATGACGGAACTGCTGCGTAACGAGGGGCTCAAGCGCGTACGGATGCGGCTGATCACCGCGGTCATCTTCGTCTTCACGCTCACTTGCTCCGGCTCGTTCGGCATGGAGGACGTCGTCTACTCGTCGGGCCCCGGACTGACGCTCCTCATGATCCTCATCCTGCCGATCGTGTGGAGCGTGCCCATGGCGTTCGTCGCCTCGGAGCTCGGGTCCATGGTCCCCGAGGCCGGCGGCCTGTACCGCTGGATCCGCCGGGGCATGGGCGAGTACTGGAGCTTCCAGGCGGGCTGGTGGTGGACGCTCTCGCTGTACGTCGACTCGGCCGTCTACGTGGCCCTCGCCCTCGACTACATGCAGAACCAGTGGGGGTTCGGCGCCACCGAGAGAGCGCTCATCGGCGTCGGCATCGTGGCGGTGTTCACGTTCATCAACATCCGGGGCCTCGAGCTGACCGGGTGGTCGCTCACGATCATCCAGGTCGGCGTCATGGTCCCCCTGCTGCTGTTCACCGTCTGGGGCATCATCGAGGGCAGCGGCAACCCGTTCAGCCCGATGATGTACGAGGGTGAGAGCCTGCTCACCTCCCTCAACCTGGGCTTGGCGGTGATGATGTGGATGTACTCCGGCTGGGAGTCGATGTCCACGCTCGCCGGGGAGATCCAGAACCCGCAGAGGATCATCCCCAAGGCCCTCATGATCGGCACACCGCTGGTGATCGCCACCTATTTCATCACCGTGTACGCGGCGCTCCGCGTGGCCAATCTGGGCGGACCCGACAACTGGCAGAACATGTGGACCGGAGGCGGCGGCCAGGACTTCGTGCAGCTTGCCGGGGTCGTCGGCGGCACCTTCCTCACCTACCTGGTGCTGATGTCGGCCATCCTCTCCAACATCGGCCTGTACGCGGGCTACCTCGCCACGGGCTCGCGGCCGCAGTTCCAGATGTCGCGCGACCGCCTGCTGCCGGGGTTCATCGGCATCACCCACAAGAGCTGGGGCACGCCGTGGGTGGCCATCCTCATGATGGGCGTCGTCAACGCCGTGCTCATCAACTTCGAGTTCGACGCGCTCATCACCATCGACGTGTTCCTGCTCATGTTCCCGTACGTGCTCATCTTCCTGACGGTCATGATCATGCGCGTCAGAGAGCCCAACACGCCACGCTCGTTCCGCGTGCCGCTCCCGACGTGGGCGCTCGGCGTGTGGGTCGCCTTCCCCATCGCCATCGCCATCATCGCCCTGTTCGTCAACGGCATGGACTGGATGATCGGTGGTCTGGCGGGCATCCTCACCGGGCCCATCGCCTACCTCGTCTTCAAGAACATCTACAAGGGCACCACCGACGAGGCGCTCGAGGGTTCGACGATCACGCCGACCGGCGAGCTCACCGAGTTCGGCGCCGCCGTTGAGGGAGGCCAGGCATGAAGGGTCAGCGGTACGCCAACCTGACGGGGGTCACCGGCATCATCGCCGGAGCCTTCGCGATCGGCGGCGGTCTCTACGCCCGCTCCATCGCGCCGGACTTCGGCATCCCCCAGTTCTTCGGCATCTACTCCGACTATCTCTCCGGCGTGCACGTGCTGGTCGGCTTCGGGATCGTGATGGTCATCGGTGGCCTGCTCAGCTTCAAGTGGCCGAGCGTCGGCGGCGTCATCGTCTGTCTCGCGGCGATGATCGGCCTCATCTACACCTACAACCGCGGCCAGTACCGCTGGACCCCGTACCTGTACTACTGGTGGGGCCCGTGGCTGTTCGCCTGGATCTGCGGCATCTTCGCCGGCTATGCGGCCTACAAGAACGTGCCGCAGAGCGGCGAGAAGCTGACCGACGCGCGCCACGCCGAGGGCTACGAGGTCTGAGGCGCGCTCACGCCGTGTGCTCATGCGCCCGGGCCGCCTGCAGGCGGCCCGGGCGCCGTCGTCTCCGGGCTTGGCTCCCGGTCAGGCCTCCAGGAGGATCGTCACGGGGCCGTCGTTGACCAGCTCGACCTGCATGTGCGCGCCGAACACGCCGGTCTCGACCGGCACGCCTTCGGCGCGCAGCGCCTCGACGTAGGCCTCGTAGACCGCCTCGCCGCGATCCGGCGGCGCGGCGTCCGTGAAGCTCGGCCGGTTGCCGCGCCGCACGTCCGCGTACAGGGTGAACTGCGAGACGGCGAGCACGGCGCCGCCGACGTCCCCGAGCGCCAGGTTCATGAGCCCGGCGTCGTCGGCGAAGACGCGCAGCCGCGCCGTCTTGGCCGCGAGCCTGCGGGCAGCGGTCGCGTCGTCCTCGTGGGTGACGCCCACGAGGGCGAGGAAGCCCCGGCCGACCGCACCGGTCTCCGCGCCGTCCACGGCCACCGCGGCACGGCTCACCCGTTGCAGCAGCACTCTCATACGGCGACGCGCTCGTCCATCGTGCCGCAATCCTAACGAGGCGGGCCGGCGGAGGCCAGATACGACAGCGGCGAAGACCCGGCGGCACTCGTGTGGGTGGACTGACAGGCGTGCCATCGTCGCCGGCGGACGGTAAAAGGCCTGCAAAACACCCATGTCCAGCGCCGTCACCAGGGCGCTTGCTCCTCAGGCACCGCAGGGTTTGACATCTCTCAA
>DASUMX010000047.1:0-7311 GCA_036277455.1 Thermoleophilia bacterium | reverse complement strand
CGCCACCGCCGAAGAAGCGGACACGCTCGAAACGGGTGTTGGAGGTCGTGTAGGTCGCGGGCTCGTGCGAGTGCCCCTTCCCGCCCACGGCGAGGTCGCGGACGGTGGTGTTCGAGCCCCAGGTGAGGGAGCCGACGATGCGGGTCCGGTCCATGCCCTGTCCGATGACGGTCACACCGCTGGGCACCCGGACGTCACCCGTGAACGTGCCTGCCGGGCAGACCACCGTTTGGCCGCTGGTCGCGTTGTTGATGGTCGAGATGGGGTTGCCCGTCGTCGGGGCGGGGGCGGTCGGCGCCGGCGCGGCCGTCGGGGTCGGGGTCACGGTCGCGGTCGGCGTGGGGGCAGGTGTCGACGGCTTCTTTGGCCGGCCAAGCTTGGCCGAGAGCGCGATGATTTCCGTGCGTGCTTGCGAGAGGGAGCTGACCGCACGGCTGCGGGCCTTCTTGAGTGTGCGCCGGGAGAGGCGGATCGCATCCCTGTCGAGGTGGGCTGCGGCGGCGTTGCAGGCGAGCACCTCGGCCACGAACGCGTCGTCCACCTCAGAAGCCGTCAGCACGACTTCGCCGAGCCGAATGAGGCCGCGGTTCATGCGCTTCACGAGGGCGTTGGTCCTGAGGACCTTGCCGCGGAGGCGAGGCGAACGCTTCACCTTGCCGGACCTCTGCGCCAGCCTGTCGATCTTCCTGTGCAGGTTCTCTGCGCGTTGTTCGAGCCCGGAGAGGCGCTTGGGCGCCGCGCCATCAGACGCGGCCGCTGCGGACATGGGGACGAGCAGACTGATGATGAGGACGCCGGTGATGACCGCGGGGGATGTCTTCAACCTGGACACTCGTGCCTCCTGCTGATCCCAAGGTGAGAGGGGGCCGATCGGCGCACAGCAAAGCCCCCGGGCGCACGGGTGCGATCACGCTGGGATCGATTCCTGGGATTAGGCCCCGGCCGAGGCCTGTGACACTTGAAGGGTCGGCACGATCCAGCGGGAACTGAGGGCAGGCCGCCGACAAGTGTCTCCGGAATTGTGTACGGTCAAGGTGGCAGTCGAAGAGCCTCTGCCTACGCGGTGCGGTCTGGTGTCGACGAGGCGGCCGGAGCTCACCCCCTCCAGCCTACTGCAGCAGGTGCCCCTCGCCAGGCTCGGCAACCTGCGTCCCAAGGAGACGGGGACCTACCGCTTCGCGGTGCTGTTCCCCAGGCCTGGCGACGCCGATGACGACCCTCTCCCGCCTGCGTCGGTCAGCCGCCAGATCACTCGGCAAGGCGTGCCTAGCGCGCCTTCTCCCACTTCTGCAGGTAGGCGACCTCGGCGAGCGTCTTGCCCGCGTCGATCTCGCTGCGCAGGCGGTTCTCCTTCTCGAGCACGTCCATGGCACGGTTGGCGAGCTCCACGGCCTGCTCCTTGGGGAGGACCATCACGCCGTCGTCGTCGCCGACGATCCAGTCGCCGGGACGCACCGTCTGCCCGGCGATGGTGACCGGTACGTTGATCTCGCCGAAGCCCTTGGGCTCGCCGGCGTTGGCGCAGACCTTGCTGCTGAAGGCGGGGAAGCCGAGGCGCGCGATCTCCGGCGTGTCCCGGATCGCGCCCCACACGACCAGCCCTGCGACACCCTTGACCATCGCGCTGTGCGTGGCGAGCTCGCCCCACATGGCGGGGGTCGCGTCGCAGGCGTCGACGACGAGGACGTCGCCCGGCTTGCAGACGTCGATCGCCTCCACAGGCTTCGCCCAGTCGCCGGCATAGGTACGGACGGTGACCGCGGGGCCGCACATGTGCGCACCCGGCAGCAGAGGCCGGATGTGCGGCAAACTCGGCTGCCGGTGCCAGGCGTCGCTGACGTTGGCCGTCGAGACCTGCTCCAGCGCCGCGCGGATATCCGCCGCGCCGGCGCGTTTGTACAGCGTGGTCTCGATGCAGACGCGCTCGTCCACGGCGCGGCGGATCTCGGCGGTGGCCGCCGCCGCGTCGGCGGACTTGATGATGGCGCCGCCGACGACGACGATGCCGGCGCCGGCGTCGACGGCCGCAGCCGCCGTCTCGCTGTTGATCCCGCCGGCCACCGAGACGGGGATGACGACCGCCTCGGCGACGGCCTTGAGCGTCTCGAACGGCGCCTCGCCGCGCATCTGCTGGTCGATGGCGGTGTGGATGCCGATGTAGTCGGCGCCGAGTTCCTGCGCGCGCCGCGCGCGCGCCACCGGGTCGGCGACCTCGATCATGTCGACGATCAGCTTGCAGCCGTAGTTGCGCGCCGCCTCGGCGCACTCCTTGATCGTGCTGTCGGACGCGGCGCCCAGCACGCCGACCACCCCGGCTCCGGCCTTGGCGGCGTACTCCACCTCGGTGCGGCCGGCGTCCATCGTCTTCATGTCAGCGACGATGGTCCTCTCCGGGAACTCGGCCTTCAGCGCCCTCACGGCGGCCAGGCCCTCGGCCTTGATGAGCGGCGTGCCGGCCTCGATCCAGTCGGCGCCGCCGGCGACGGCCTCGCGTGCGACCTCGAGCGCCCGCGGAAGGTCGACGAAGTCGAGCGCGACCTGGACGAGCGGGCGCTCTCTGCTCGGGTCGCAGTCGGCGCCGTTCATACGCCCATCACCTGCACCACGATCGAGCGCTCGCGCGGGCGCGCGTCGAAGTCGCAGAAGACGATGTTCTGGTAGATCCCGAGGGTGAGGCGCCCGTCGACGAAGGGAACGACCAGCGACGGCCCCACGAGCCCGGCGCGCACGTGCGAGTGGCCGTTGCCGTCGCCGAGGTTCGCGTTGTGCTGGTAGAAGCGGTCGGCGGGGGCCACCACATCGAGCGCCCGCTGCACGTCCTCCACCACGCCGGGCTCGTACTCGAGCGTCGTGAGCGCGCCGGTGGCGCCGGGGACGAACAGGGTCACGGTGCCGTCGGTCAGGCCAGCCCGGCGCACGGCCTCCTTGACCTCGTCGGTGATCTTGATCATGTCGGCGTCGCCATTGCTGGGGAACTCGATGGAGCCGGTGATGACCCGCACGAGGCCCTCGCGCACGTGGTCCTGCTGCTTGCCGTTGACGAAGACGGTCGCCATGGTGGTCCTTTCTCTCACGCGGTCGCGTCCTTGGCGGGGTACGCGCTGTCCAGCTTGATGGTGTCGATGAGGCGGGTGGAGCCGAGCCGGGCCGCGACGACGAGCCTGGATCGCGGCCCCAGCGTGCCCTCGGGGACGAACGTGTCCTCGTCCACGACGGCGAGGTAGTCGAGTTCGAAGCGCGGACGGGCAAGAGCCTCGTCGATCCCGTCGGGGTCGAGGGCTCCGTCCGGGAGCAGCAGGGCGCTCGTCGCCGCGGCGACGACGTCCTTGGTGTCCGCGCCGGGCGCGCCTGCGGCGGCCACGCCGGCGAGGAGCGCGCGGTAGAGGTCGGGCGCCACCGCGCGCTGCTCCGCAGTGAGAAAGAGATTGCGCGAGCTCATGGCGAGGCCATCCGTCTCGCGCAGCGTCGGCACGCCGACGACCTCGACCTGCAGGTCGAGGTCGCGGACGAAGCGGCGCACGACGGCGAGTTGCTGCGCGTCCTTCTCGCCGAGGAGCAGCACGTCCGGCTGCACCACGCCGAGCAGCTTGGTGACGACGACGGCGACGCCGTCGAAGTGGCTCGGGCGTGAGGCGCCCTCGAAGGTCTCGGTGAGCCTTCCGCCGACGTGGACCACGGTGGCGAAGCCGTCCGGGTACATCTCGTCGGCGTCCGGCGCGAAGACGACCGCGACCCCCGCCTTCTCGAGCAGGTGCAGGTCGCGGGCTTCGTCCCGCGGGTACGCCGTGAAGTCCTCGCCGACGCCGAATTGCGTGGGGTTGACGAAGACTGAGGCGGCGACGCTCGAGCAGCGTCCTTTCGCGGCGTCCACCAGGGACAGGTGCCCCGCGTGCAGGGAACCCATCGTGGGCACGAATCCGAGGGGCCGCGGCAGCATGCGCAGCGCCGCCCGCGCCTCGGCGATGGTGCGGGCGACGATCACGGCTGGCCTCCCGCCCAGTGGCTCCCGGTCGCCGGCGCGGCGCCCTCCGGGCCGGCGGGGCCGGCGGCTCCGCCGCCGGCTACCCCGGCCCCGAGCAGCTCTCGCAGAGTCTCGACCTGCTCGTCGTCGAGCCGCGGTGCGGCCAGCGCCAGCGCCTCCAGGCTGAGAGCGCGGTACGTCCGCGCCAGCCGCGGGCTCTCGCGATCGAGCAGGCGCAGGTGCGCGCGCACGGTGCCGATGTCACCGCGCGCGACCGGCCCTGTGAGCGCGAACGCGGGCTCACCGCTCTGGAGCAGGTTGCGCAAGGTCGTCTCGAGGAGCACGGAGAGGTGGTCGAGGCCGCGTGTCTCGCCGGTGGCCTCGTCCATGAGCCGCTTGGCCTCGCTCTCGAGGGCCACGAGCAGGTTGCAGCCGACGACGGCGGCGAGGTGATACAGCGTCTTCTGCTCGTCGGCCAGACGGAACGGGCGCATGCCGAGACGGCCGGCGAGCTCCTCCCCGAGCTGCAGGTCACGATCCTCGAGCGCCGTGACGGCGCAGGGGACGCCTCGCAGCAGCTCCGCACTCGGCTCGCCGGCGAACGTCTGCAGCGGGTGCAGGCAGAGCACGCGCACGCCCTGCTCGTACAGGGGCTTGAGCAGGTGCACGGAACCGAGGCCGCTGGAGTGCAGGGCGAGCGGCTGGGGCGCGCCGGCGCGGCGGATGGCCGGAAGCGCCTCCGCCAGGCGGCCGGCCACCGCATAGATCTCGTCGTCCGGCACCGCCAGCCACCAGGCGTCCGCCTCCAGCGCGGCGTCGCGCACGCGCACGTGGGGTACGGCGCCGAAGAGGTCGGTGTCGTCGTCGCCGTGGACGCCGACTGCGCTCACGGTGAGCTCGGCCTCCTGCAGGCCGGCAAGGACGGCCGATCCCAGGCGTCCGGGACCGATCACGCAGAAGCGATACGCGTCGAGGGTCAAGCCTCCGACCTCTCCGGCTGCGGTCCGCCCGGTGGGGGAGGTACCGCGCCTGCCGTAGGCCTGTGCAGCACAGGCGGTGTCCCGGTGGCCTGCCGAGGCTCGGCGCCGGGCCATCTCAAAGCGTAGGGTCTCGCGCGTGCGCGTGTCAATCGGACGGTCGTTGTGACGGTGCGGACCGTGACGCCACTGCCCCTCCGCGCCGCACCGCCCAGCGTCTGCCTGCCGGCCTCCGGTGGTACACTACCGCCATGCCGATCTATGAATTCTGCTGCAACCAGTGCGGAACCGCCTTCGAGGAGCTGGTCCGCAACGGCACCAGGCCCGAGTGCCCCGAGTGCCACTCCGGCGACGTCTGCCGGCTGCTGTCCACGTTCGCCGTCCACTCATCGTCGTCCAACCTCGGCGGCAAAGGAGCGACCAAGAACTGCTCCTCCTGCGCCAGCTCCTCCTGTGGCACCTGCCACTGACGAGGTCATCGCCGCGCTCGACGCCCTTCGCGAGGAGGTAGAGCGCTGTTCCAGCTGCGTGCTCGCGGAGTCGCGCACCAGGGCGGTGTTCGGCGAGGGCGACCCCGGCGCCGACCTCATGTTCGTCGGAGAGGCGCCCGGCTACCACGAGGACCAGCAGGGCCGGCCGTTCGTCGGCCAGGCCGGCAAGCTCCTCGAGCAGCTGCTCGCGTCCATCGGCATGACCCGCGAGCAGGTGTTCATCGCCAACGTCCTCAAGAGCCGCCCGCCCAACAACCGCGATCCGCGACCGGAGGAGATCGACGCCTGCCGCCCGTACCTGTGGCGGCAGATCGAGATCATCAAGCCCAAGGTCATCTGCACGCTGGGCAACTTCGCGACCAAGCTCCTCAGCGGGGACCAGACCGGCATCACCAAGGTGCACGGGCGTCCGCGCCCGACCGAGATCGCCGGGCACCGGCTGTACCTGTATCCGATCTTCCATCCCGCCGCGGCGCTCTACACGCCGGCGATGCTGACGACGCTCAAAGAGGACTTCTCCCGGCTCCCGCAGCTGCTGGCGCACGCGGCGCCGCAGCCGGGCGAGGAGGCGGCGCAGCCGCCGGCCGCGGAGCGGCCGGCCTGGACGCCGCCCAAGCACCTCGCAGGCGGGCGTGACGACGGCGAAGATCTGCGCGACGGCTCGCTCTCGCTCGACGACGTCGCAGCGGTGGCCGGCGCCTCCGTTGCGGCCGTGGCCGACCCGCCACCCGTCTCCGCGGGGCCGGCGACACCGGCGCCGGTCGTGCACGAGCTGGCGGCAACGGACGCTGCCCCGCCGATCGCGCCCGAGCCGGCGACGCCCGAGCCGGCGACGCCCGAGCCGGCGACGCCTCCCGAAGCCGGCCCGCCGGCCGAACCGGAGCAGCTCGGCCTCTTCTAGATGATCGCGCTCACTCTCGCCTCGCCGGCCCAGACGCGGAAGCTCGCGCGTGCGCTGGCCGTGATGTTGCGCCCGCCGGCGCTGATCACGGTGGAGGGCGACCTCGGCACCGGCAAGACGACGCTCGTCCGCGAGGTGCTGCGCGCCCGCGGCGTGCGCGGTGCGATCACCAGTCCCTCGTTCACGCTCGCTCAGAGCTACCACGGGCGAGGCGGGGAGCTCCTGCACCACCTCGACCTGTATCGGCTCAGCCGCGGCGTCGACGCGGAACTGTTCGCGTGGGACGACTACCTCGGGCCCGACGCGATCACGTTCGTCGAGTGGCCGGCGGCCGGCGGCGACGCGCTGCCGCCGGCCGACCTCCGTATCGAACTGGAGCACCGGACGCCCAACAGCCGCACGGCGCGGCTGTCGGGGGAGCCGGCGCTCGAGGCGGACGTCGCGGCGGCGATGACCGGCGCCGGCGTCAGGGTGGACGCGAGGTCCGCGCCGTGATCCTCGCGCTGGAGACGGCGACGACGGCGTGTTCGGCGGCGCTGTGCGCCGCCGACGGCTCCGTCGTCGCCGAGCGCCTGGCGCTCGACGGCCCCGCGCATTCACGGCTGCTGCTGCCCTTCGTGCACGAGATCCTCGGCGAGACCGGCGCCGGCTGGGACGACATCGAGACCGTCGCCGTCGGTCTTGGACCGGGCGCGTTCACCGGGCTGCGCATCGGCATCGCGACCGCGCGGGCGCTGGCGCAGGCAGACGGCCGGGCCGGCCTGGCTGGGGTGCCCACGCTCACGGCCCTGGCGCTCGCGCTGGCCGGCGCGCCCGAGGCGGCGCCCGGACGACTGCTGGTGCCGCTGGTCGACGGCCGCCGCCGCGAGGTGTTCGCGGCCGTCTTCGAGATCACCGGCGTCGGCCTGCGGCAGATCGAGGACGTCACTGTCGTCGCGGCCGACCGGCTGGCCGCGTGGCTCGCCGCGCGCGGCGAGGCGC
>DASUMX010000046.1:0-4617 GCA_036277455.1 Thermoleophilia bacterium | reverse complement strand
GGCATGGCGGACACGCTCGAGGTGGTGACGCCTCAGATCGAGAGCCTGACCAGTATGTGAACCGCCGGCTCGGCCGGCGGCGCGAGCCGCCGGCGCCGGCCACTCGACGCGAAGAGGGGCGCCTCGCAGAGGCGCCCCTCTTCGCTTGCGGACCCGGCCGCGCGGTAAGGCTGCCGGTCGGCCACCCTGCGCCCCCTGACGCGTGTCAGACCAGGCCGCGGCCCTCGCGGACGAAGAGCAGCAGCACGAGCGCCACGGCCGCCGACGCCGCCAGCGTCCACCAGGCCGGCGCGTAGAACCCTGTGCGGTCCACGATGGCGCCGAAGATCGGCGGCCCCAGGAAGATGCCGACATTGAAGAACGCCGCCGAGACGCCGGCCGCGGCGCCGGCGGCGCGCTGTCCGCCGGTCTCTCCGGCGAGCGTGCCCATCAGGCCTCCCCAGCCGACGGCGCCGAACCCGAGCAAGAACAGCGCGCCCCACAGCAGCCACGTGTGGCCGGGCTGGAGCAGCGCGAACGCGACGCACGAGAGGCCGGCGAGCGCACCCATGGCCAGCAGCGCCGGCACCCTGCGGCGGCGCAGCGCGCGATCGCTCACGAGGCCGCTGAGCGGCTTGCCGATGGCGCCGGCGAACTGGCAGAAGGCCAGCATGCCGGCGGCCACGGCCACGCTGTAGCCCCAGTCGCTGTTCAGGAACAGCACGAGGTGGGCGAGCGCGGCGAACTCGACGACCCCGAGGAAGAGCGCCGCGAGCCCCATCATCCAGATGTCGCGCGAGAGGAGGACGGCGGCGAACCCGGTCTTGACCACCGCCTGGTCCCATTCCGCATCGCCGGTCACCGCCGGCAGCCCCTGGTCGATCTCGGACACCGGGACGGGCGCCTGCGCCGCCCCCGGCGACTCCCCCGGCCGCGGGTCGCGGTAGAAGAGCACGGCGACCACGCACACGACGAACGCGAGGCCGGCGGCGAAGACGAACCCGGCCCGCCAACTGAACGTCACGGCCAGCCACGGCATGATCGCCGCGCCCAGCATGCCGCTGACGTTGACGGCCGACTGGTTGATCCCCACGGCCGTAGCCCGCTCGTCGGCCGGGAACCACAGCATGATCGCCTTGACGGCCGTCGGGTAGATGAACCCGCAGCCGAGGCCGGAGGCGCCGAGCAGCAGGAGCATCGTCCCGTAGCTCGGCGCCAGCGCCACCGCCCCGATGCACAAGCCGGTGACGACGGTGCCGGTGAGCAGCGCGCGGCGCACGCCGATGCGGTCCACGAGCCACCCGGCGAAGATCAGAGTGGGGGCGTACGCGACGGCGGTCGCGCTGGTCAGGCCGCCGATCTGGGCGTTGCTGAGGTCGAACGCCTCCTTGAGGAACGGCGCCAGCGGCCCCACGCACAGGCGCGAGAGGAAGACGACGAGGTACGCGGACCACACCACGCCCAGCGTGACGAAGCGGTAGCGCGGGAGGCGCGGCGCGGCTGCGCCGGCCGCGCCCGGGACGGCTACGACGGGTGGTTCCATGCCACGATCCTAGCTGGTGCGCCGGCCGGCCGGCGTCGCCCCGGACCGCCGCTTCGCCTCGGCCTGGTTCACGCGGCGCGGCAGCCGCCGATCAGGGGCCGCCGCCCTCAGCGACTCACGTCAGGGGCTGGTCGTCTTCGCCCGGTACACGCACGCGTCGGCTCCGACGCTGCCGAGCACGCCCTGGACCTGACCGGCGGCGAGCACCTGTGTGTCGCTCAGCACCAGCAGGTCGGTGAAGGAGCAGTAGCCGCTCTGTTGGCCGTCCGAGCGCCACATCGCCTGCGCCGACCCTGCAGGCGAGTAGCGCACCATCAGGAGGTTCGCCGTCTGAGCGCTGTAGTACTTGCCGCCGGCGGCATAGATGCGGTTCTTGCTGTCCACCCCGACGGCCTGGAACGAACCATCGTGCGGGAAGTCGATGTCTTCGAACTCGCTGTGCCACGCGGTGTCGCCGGCGGCCGTGAGCTTCCAGACGACGCCCTGGTCCTCGCCGGACATCCCTATGTCGTACGCGACGCCGGCGATCACCGGTGCACCCGTCCTGTCCACGGCGAGGCCCTCGGCCCACGCGCCGCTGGCGAAGGTGAACAGTCTGAGGCCGCTCCACGAGCGCTTGCCCGACGTCGTGTACCTCATCGCCGTCAGGCTGCTGGTCGAGGGCACGCTGGTCGACTGACCGGCGACGTACACCGACGTGCCCTTGACGACGAGGTGACGCCAGGCCGGGGTGCCCAACGGATTGACGGACGTCGCCGTCCAGCGCTGGCGCCCGCCCGGCGTCCACGAGCGCAGGATCGCCGTGCCCCAGGTGCCCGCTGCCGACCTGTCCCCGGCGGCGTAGACGTTGTCGTTCGCGTCCACGGCCACGGCCCCGATCAGGTCAAGCCCCGGCCCGGAGATCGCGCGCTTCCAGACCAGCCTGCCGGAGGAACTCCACTTCACGACGGCGCCGTCGTACCCCCCGGTCCGCTCGCTGGTCCCGGTGACGATCACGCCGCCGTGGTGGTCGACGACGATGCCGTAGGGTGTGTCCGATCCTCTGCCGCTGTCGTACGTCCTCTTCCAGATCCGCGTCCCGGACTTCGAGAACTTGACCACCTTCCAGTCCCTGGTCCCGGTCAAGGTCTCCGCAGCGACGATGAGGTTCCCCGACGCGTCGGTCGCGGCCGCTCGCGGGATGACGCCGATCCCCGGGTTCGCGGGGTAGGTCCACGACTTGACGACGGCGCCGTCCGACACACGGATTCGTGCGATGGACGCGTAGTAGGCGGTCGTCTGGCCAAGGGCCACTTCGTACACCGTGTCCGACGGCCCCTTGCAGAACGCGCGTGTGTCGACCGAGGCCCGAACCTGCCGCAGGCCGTTCATCGCGAACGTCCAGCCGCTGGGATACTGTGGCGGCACCGCCCCGGCGACCGCAGGCACGGCGGCGAGGACCGTCAGCGCGACCGCGCACGTTGACAGCATGTGGCCAAGTCTCATCGTCTCCCCCTCTCGGCCGCGCTGCACGCGCGGTCCCACTCCGGCGCTCACGCCGCGTTGCCCATCGCCCTGAGTATGTCGCGGAGCGTGCACGCAGGCAATGCTTTTCCACGTACGACCGTCGTCGCGCCAGGCGACGGCGTCGCGGCGCCGCCGCTCGACAGAGCGATACCTATGTGATATCACATCGGTATCGCACAAGCGGCCGCGCGACACTCGGGGCGGGACAAGGCCCGCCGGCGCGGCCTCCCGGAGGTGGGAGCCATGGCAGCGGATCAGAAGACCCCGACGAAGGAGCGCGAGGCTCGCGTGATGAGCGGATGGCCGATGCTCGTCCTCGCCATCGCGCTGTACGTCCTCGGACCGGTCCTCATCGCGTACGCGTTCATCAACGGCACGTCCGACGGCGCCGGCGGCACCGACCCGGTGTGGAGTCTGTTCGTCGGCGGCTGCGTCGCACTCGGCGTGGCGATCCTGCTGAGCCCCGGGTTCTTCACCATCCAGCCCAACGAGGCGCGCGTGCTGATCCTCTTCGGCGCCTATCACGGCACCTGCAAGCAGGTCGGCTTCCGTTGGGGAAACCCCTTCTACGCGAACGGGCCCGCGGGGCAGGGCAGCAGCGCGCAGCCGCAGTGGTCGTGGGGCAAGAAGGACTCGGGAGAAGGACAGGGGCAGGGCGGCCCCAAGAAGCTCAAGCGCTACAAGGTGAGCCTGCGCGCCCGCACCCTCAACGGCGACCGGCTCAAGGTCAACGACAAGCGCGGCAATCCCGTGGACATCGCCGCCGTCGTGGTGTGGCGCGTCGACGACACGGCCAAGGCGGTGTTCGACGTGGACGACTTCGAGACGTACGTGGCCACCCAGAGCGAGACGGCGGTCAGGCACCTCGCCAGCGCCTATCCCTACGACTCGGGCGAGACCGCCGCGGACGCCGAGGACGAGATCACCCTGCGCGGCAACGTGGACGAGGTCTCCGAAGCCCTGCGCGTGGAGCTCACCGAGCGGCTCGGGCAGGCGGGCGTCGTGGTCGAGCAGGCCCGCCTCAGCCACCTCGCCTACTCCCCCGAGATCGCCCAGGCGATGCTCCGCCGCCAGCAGGCCGAGGCCGTGATCGCCGCGCGCCGCAAGATCGTCACCGGCGCGGTGAGCATGGTCGAGATGGCGCTCGATGAGTTCAAGGAGCACCAGACCATCGAGTTCGACGAGGAGCGCAAGGCGGCCATGGTCAGCAACCTGATGGTCGTGCTCTGCGGGGAGAGCCAGGTCACCCCGGTCGTCAACACCGGCACCCTCTACACGTGATCGCAGGGTCCGTGAGGCGGCGCTAGCAGATGGCTGCGCGCAAACAGTACCTGCTGCGCGTCGACCCCGCCCTGTGGGCCGAGGTCGAGAGGTGGGCCGCCGACGAGCTCCGCAGCGTGAACGCGCAGGTGGAGTACATCCTGCGCGACGCGGTGCGGCGGCGGCGCGGCGGCCGGGCGGCCGGGGACGCCGCCGCGAGCGGCGGGCGCGGCGGCGGCCCATCCGGCCGCACGCGGACGAGCTGACCGGCGGGGAAACGAGGCGGTGGCGGGGCCCGACGCCCGCCGCCGCCTCCTCCCCGCCTCCTC
>DASUMX010000045.1:0-3851 GCA_036277455.1 Thermoleophilia bacterium | reverse complement strand
GCCGGCGGGGGCCCTGCGGACCCACGCCGGCACGCGTTTCTCCGTCGGCCGTCAGGCGAACGTGCCGCCGAATTCCTCGTACACGAGCGGCAACAGCGACTTGAGCCGCGTGTACTCGTGGATGTTGTGGTTCGCGAGCCCGAACACCACGGGCTCCGGCACGCGGATGCCCGGCGGCAGCAACGGCACCGGCCGGCCGTTCAGGATCGTGTACCCCATCCAGAACCGCGTGCGCCACTCGACGCCGCGGTCCATCTCGCGGATGAAGTGGACCATGATCGCCGGCGCGGCCGGGATCTCCGGAGGCTGGTGCTCGTTGACGCTCCACCCGAAACCGCCCACGAAGGTGCCGACGTTGGGCTTGTGCCAGCGGCTCATGTCGAAGCCCATCTGCCCCGGCGTGAGGAAGTGGATGTCGATGTGCTCGGTGCCCATCCCTGTGTCTTCCGTGACGTGGTGGACGACCTTCTCGCACTTGTCGCGCACGGGCACGCCGGGATCCAGCAAGCGCGGCTGCGCCCAATCGTCGACGTGCACGCCGAGGTGGTACGGCGGGTACCAGATGCGGTAGCGCAGGCCCTCGATGGGGTGCCAGGCGAACCACCAGTCGACCATGTCCACCGTCACGCCGGGCATCTCGTGGCGCATGGCGATGTAGCCGGCGCCGTTGTCCATCATGCCCCAGCCGATCTCGGTCTCGAAGTTGCCGGGGTCGAGCAGCCGGTTCATCTCCTCCGCCGGCAGCATCTGGTCCTGGGGAATCGGGCGTTCCGGGGACATCAGGGCGACGGTCTCCGGGTCGGGACCGGGGAACTCCATCGTGTAGAACTTGGCGTAAGGCTTGGCCTGCTCCTCGGGAGTCAGCGGGGCAGGCTGGCGCTCCATCGTGGCGGCCATGGTCAGCTCCTCTCAGAGGCCGGCTGGTACTGGTAGTCGGCGACCGGGACATCCTCGGTCCAGATGCGGATTCCGTCCCCTTTCGGCTCGGCGCAGACCCACTTGAGCCACTCGGCGTCGTTCCGCTCCGGGTAGTCCTCGCGGATGAACCAGCCGCGCGACTCCTGGCGCGTGAGCGCCGTGCGGTAGAAGAGCTCGGCGCTCAGCGCCATGTTGCGCGCGTCGTGGGCGGCCACGAGGTAGTGCGGATCCTGCGCCGTCACCTGCGGCAGGCGCTCCTTGACGTCGAGCACCATGCCGAGCGCCTCGGTCATCCGCTCTTCGCTCTTGTAGATGGAGTACCCCGCCGGATTCACGGCGTTCTGGATGCCACGGACCAGCTCCATCGCCGGCACGCCGGCGCCGCGCTCGAGCGGCGCGAGGGCGTCGCGCACGAGCGCCTCGGCCTGCGCGACGTCGACCTCGGCGCTCGCGGCGGCGGACGCCGCCGCCTCGCCGGCGCGGATGCCCATGAAGGTGGCGCCGTAGAGACCTGCCCCGCGCATGCGCCCGGGCGAGGCCGGCACGGCGCCCGGCAGGCCGGAGCCGTTGTAGCAGGCGTTGCCGCATGCGTAGAGGCCGGGCACCGTGGTCGCCATCTGGTGGTCGACGCGGATGGGCGAGAGCTCGCCCAGCACGGCCGGGAAGACCTCGAGGAACGCACCCGGCGCGTCGGCGGAGCGCACCCGGCCGATCAGCGTCTGCCAGAACTTCACCGCGTGAGGGCGGTCCCACACGGTGCCGCCCTCCACGTCCTCCGTGGTGTTGGCGAGCATCCAGTTCTCCGGGTGGAACGTCAGCAGCGGCCCGTTCCCCGCCTTCATCTGCCGGTACCAGACCACGCCGGTCATCCCGCAGACGTCGGCCTCCTGATCACCACGGAACGTGGGGGAGAGCTTCTCGTGCCAGGCGTTGTACAGCGCGTCCTCGGCGCCGATGAGCGGCTCCTTGCCGCGCTTGCCGGCGAGCTGGGCGAACGGCCCCCACTCGGCGTTGCGCATCTGCGCGCCCGCGCGCCAGGCCATGCCCAGGCCGTCGCCGCGCTGGCAGCTCCACATCCCCATGATGCGGTAGCTCTGGCCGCCCGTGGCGATGATCGCCGCCGGCGCCTTGACGACGATCGGTGAGCCGTCGAGAAGGCTGAAACCGACGGCGCCGGCGACGCGGCCGCCGTCGGTGAGAAGGTCCGTGAGTGACGTCTTGTCGATGAAGCGCACGCCCAGCTTGCGCGCCGTGCGCCTGAGCGGGCGCATGAAGTCCACATCCATGCCGGTGAGACTCCAGGGCAGGAACGGCTTGAAGCGCTTGTGGATGATCTCGCCGTCGCGGCGCTGGAGCCGGCCGGTCCAGCCGTCCATGCGCTCCAGGATCCCCAGGCTCTCGCGGCCGAAATCTGCGAGCAGGTCCTGGTCCTCGATGTAGTGGCCGATGTGCTCGACGTGGAACTTGACGAAGGCGTCCACGTCGTCCTCGGGCGCGAGGTACCACCAGATGCCGGCCCCCTTGTTGGCCTGGCCGGCCCAGCCGGTCGTCGCCTTCTCGACGACCAGGACGTCGGCGTCCGGGTTCTTCTCCTTGGCCGCCGCAGCGGCGGCGAGGCCGCCGACGCCGCCGCCGATCACCAGGATGTCGGCGGTCTCGACGCGGCCGAGCTGCTCGAGGGTGGTCATCGCGTGCCTCCCACCGTGTACGGGAAGCCGCGCTCGATCACCGGCGGGAAGTCCATGTCCCAGTCGGCGACGACCTTGATGGCCTCGTCCTTGCAGCTGATCTCGCAGTAGTTGCAGCGCACGCAGTCCTCCGGATACGCGACGATGGGACGCTTGGCCTCCGCGTCCCAGCGGATCACGTCCGCGAAGCACGCCAGGTAGCAGGTCTTGCACCCGGTGCAGGCGTCGAAGTCGACGACGACGTTGTTCATCCCTGGCCCGACCTCCCTCGCCCTGGGGGCTCCTTGGCAGGGCCCCCGCGAGCTGACGGTGTTCAACAGCTATAGGACTGAGAATAACTACTACGAATGCTAGAGTGAGCCGCCTCGGCTGTCAACGCGTGCTACGGAATGGCTGGTGCGAGAGCAGAGACGGAGAAGGCTCCGGGAGGGCGTGGTTTGCCCTCCCGGAGCCGAGAAGACGCGGCCGCGTCAGTTGATGGCCGCGTCCCCGATGAGCTTGTATTCACCGTTCTCGATCTGGAACAGCCACATGCCGCCGTGGATCCCGATGTGGTCGTCGGCGGAGTAGTTGTACTGACCGGAGACGCCGTAGAAGCCGGTGATCGACTCGAACGCGGAGCGGACGGCCTCCTTGTCGATGCTGCCGGCCTTGGTCACGGCCTCGTTCATCAGCATGACGGCGTCGAACGCCCAGGCACCGAAGTTGTCCGGTGGGGCGTTGGTCTCCGCCATGACCGCCTCGTAGAACCCGACGACCATGCCCTTGGCGGGATAGTCGTCCGGCAGCTGCGGACCGGCGGTGACGGCGGTGGAGATGAGGTACATGCCGTCGACGTTCTCGGTCCCGGCCGCGAACAGCGGGATGGCCTGCGCGAGCGGCGGGCCGCCGATGACCGGGATGTCGAGCCCGGCGCCCTTGAGGGCCTTCATCATCGCGTCTGCCTGCGGAGCGGTGATCATGAGGGCGAGCGCGTCCGCGTTGGCCTCGTCACACGCGGCCACCACCTTGGAGGCGAGGCCGCTGAAGTCGGTCTGGTCGAGCGGCCACTGGTCCCTGAGCTTGGTGAAGGTGATGCCCTGGTCCGGCGCCATCTCGGCGCAATAGTCGAGCGTCTCCTGCTGGATCGTCAGGACGTCACCGGCGCCGACGACCGTCTTCCAGCCCTGCTGCGCGAAGATCTTGACCAGCGCGTCGGCGTTGTCCTCAGCGCCCTGCGCGTTGCTGAACGTCCACTTGTACGTA
>DASUMX010000044.1:0-3047 GCA_036277455.1 Thermoleophilia bacterium | reverse complement strand
GGCCGTAGGCATAGTCCGCCGGCGCGCTCTCCGGCGCCCCGCAGCACGAGCTCTGAGGCGGTTCTGGCGCCGGCGCCGCGCAGCACGCCGGCTCCGCCGGCTCGCAGCATCCGGCGCGTCTCGCCGGTGGGGAAGGCGGCGCGCCGGCGCCGCAACAGGTCTTCTCCGTCATGGCCACCAGCCTAGCGGCGGCGCACTCTGAGCGGCAACCACGATCGGAGCCATGGACCGGCCTCCGCTATCCGACGAGCAGGTAGACGCCGGCCAGCAGGACCAGTGCTCCACAGCCGCGCCGCACCCAGCGCGCGACGCCCGAGCGATCGCCCCACGAGACGACTGTCTGGGCTTTCTGCGCGGCCGTCCCTGCGAGGACGATGACGCCGCAGTGCCCCAGGGCGAAGGCAGCGAGCAGGCCGGCGGCGAGCACGTAGCCCGTGCTCGCCTCGGCGAACACCATCACGAGCAGAGGGGCGAGAAAGGCGAAGGAGCAGGGGCCGAGGCCGATGCCGAAGACCAGGCCGAGGCTCAGCGCCGCGGGCATACCGTGACGCTTCGTCGACGCGGGGAGCACCTTCGCCCACCGCAGCGGCAGCAGGTCCATGAGGTACAGGCCGAAGACGAAGAAGACCGCGGCCACGGCCAAGTTGCCGATCGTGCCGAGGTCGCCGACCATCCTCCCGAGCGACCAGGTGATGACGCCGATCAGGGCGATGGACGCGAGGACGCCGAGCGCGAAGACGAGAGAGAGCCGAAACGCGCGCCCGGTCGAGGCGTCCTCCCGGGTGGAGATGAAGCCGACGATCAGCGGCACGCTGGCCAGGTGGCAGGGGCTGAAGACGATGCTCGCGACGCCCCACGCGAACGCCGCCAGCAGCGCCCAGCCGAGCGACTGGCCGAGGCCGTTGCTCAGGCTGGTGAGGATCTGCTCGAGCACTGCGGGCTACGGCGTCGCGATCTTCTCGAGCCCGCGCTCGACGAGCAGCGCCTCGATGTCCGCCTGCGGATAGAAGCCGGTGTGCCGGTGGAACTCCTCACCGTTCTCGTCGAGGAAGATCTGCGTGGGGATCATCTGGATGCCGTATTCGTTGGCCGGCGCCGGATCGTCCCAGACGTCGTAGAAGATCACCTCGACCTGGTCGCCGAAGGCCTGCTCGATGCCCTCCATGACAGGGCGCATCTCCTTGCAGGGCACGCACTTGTCGGCGCCGAGCTCCAGGAAGGTGACCTTGGCCGCGGCGCCGGAGCTGCTCGTGGCAGCGGGCAGGGTGGATGACGCGTCATCGCCGGCGGCCCCACCGCACGCGACGACGAGCAGGGCGACGGCGACCGCGCCGGCCAGCGTCGCCGCCATCCGCCACGGTCGCAAAGGGGCGATCACCCCTGGGCGGCCAGCGCCGTGGTGATCAGGGAGCTGACCTCGGCCTGCGACGGCACCTTGCCGCTCAGCACGACCTGGCCGTCGATGACGAGGGCGGGCGTCGACATGACCCCGTAGGCCATGATCCTGGGGAAGTCCTCGACCTTGACGAGCTCGGCGTCGTCGATGCCGAGGTCGCGCACGGCGGCTTCGGTGACCGCCATCAGCTTCTGGCAGTTGGCGCAGCCGGAACCAAGGATCTCGAGTTTCAAGGGTCTCTCCTTCGCTGTCGGTACTAGGAGGCGGCGCGCACGCCGCGCTTCTGTTTCGTGGCGCACGCCGACGTTGCCGCGTCGACGGGGCGCGGGGCGTTGCGTGCCCTGTCGACGAAGGCGAGGAAGCCGGCCAGGTCGGCGTCGAACCGCTCCCGGTTGATGGAGTAGTAGGTCCGGGCCCCCTCGTCTCTCGTGGAGAGCAGGCCGGCCTCACGCAGCAGCGCGAGGTGATGCGAGACCAGCGGCTGGCTGACGTCGAGCGGTCCCGTCATCTCGCAGACGCAACGCTCGCCGCCGAGCAGGAACTCGACGATCTGGGCGCGCGTGGGATTGCAGAACGCCTTGAAGAACGGGGTGAGCTCCTCGATCGTGACGTGCTCGTTCGGCGTCGTCATGTCGCCTCCCGTGTCGGTGAGTGTCCATCCAGGGGGTCGCAGCCGACCTCGTCGCAGCCGGCCTCGATCGCGGCCGGCAGAGGCTCGTCGGTCATGCCCCAGTACCTGCGCCCGAGCCACAGCGCCACGCTCACGAGGCCGATGAGCACCGGCACCTCGACGAGCGGGCCGATGACGCTGGCGAACGCCTGGCCGGAGTTGAGGCCGAAGACGGCGATGCTCACGGCGATGGCAAGTTCGAAGTTGTTGCTCGCCGCGGTGAAGCTCAGCGTCGCGGTCTTGGAGTAGTCGGCGCCGATCTTGCGTCCCATGAAGAAGCTCACGAAGAACATGATCACGAAGTACAGGGACAGCGGGATCGCGATCAGGAGCACGTCCAGAGGTAGTTCGACGATCAGGTCGCCCTTGAGGCTGAACATGACGAAGATCGTGAACAGCAGGGCGATGAGCGTGAGCGGGCTGATCCTCGGGATGAATTTGTGCTCGTACCAATCGCGGCCCTTGGTCTTCAAGCCGATGTAGCGGCTGACCATCCCCGCGATGAACGGAATGCCCAGGTAGATGAACACGCTCCTGGCGATCTCGCCGATGGTGATGTCGACGGCGACGCCCTCGAGGCCGAAGAGCGGCGGCAGCTTGGTCACGAAGACCCAGGCGAACACCGAGTAGAAGAGCACCTGGAAGACGCTGTTGAAGGCCACGAGGCCGGCGGCGTACTCGGTGTCGCCCTTGGCGAGCTGGTTCCAGACGATGACCATGGCGATGCAGCGCGCGAGGCCCATCATGATGAGGCCGACCATGTACTCGGGGTAGTCGTGCAGGAAGATGATGGCGAGGAAGAACATCACGAACGGGCCGATCACCCAGTTCTGGACGAGGGAGAGGCCGAGGATCTTCCAGTCGCGAAACACGTCGCCGAGCTCCTCGTAGCGGACCCTGGCGAGGGGCGGATACATCATCACGATGAGACCGATGGCGATGGGGACGTTGGTGGTGCCGACCGACCAGCGGTCGATGAAG
>DASUMX010000043.1:0-9195 GCA_036277455.1 Thermoleophilia bacterium | reverse complement strand
CGGCAGTACTTCTTGAGCTCGATGCGGTCCGGGTCGTTCTTCTTGTTCTTGTTCGTGTGATAGTTGCGACGCTTGCATTCCTGGCAAGCGAGCGTGACGAGTTGACGCACGTCGTCTTCCTTTCAAGCAGAAGCACGTAAGGATACCAAGCGCTCAGCGGGAGGGTCAACGCGCGGCCCTCCGGCCCCCGCACGCGGCTGCAAGGCCCGCGACGGCCACGGCGGCGGAGTATAGCAGGCCGGAGGGAGCCGGGCAAAACGGCGTCACCGTCGGGCGTCACGATGAGCGTCAGGCCAGGCACGCGGCTCAGCGCGTACGCCGGGGACGCGTCGGGAGTCCCATTCTCGAGTGCTTCCCGATAGGGTGAGAGCGAAACGGGAGGAGACGCGATCGACGGACACGCACAGTCCGAGGGAGACGAACGCCGGGTGCAGGCCGGCGCGGAACCGCCGTCCGGCGCCGCCGGCGAGCGGCACGTGCCGCCGCCGGAGGTGCCGGGGCGCGAGGTCGCTGCCGGCCCGGCATGGCGGCCCGCCGCCGAGCCCGGCCCCGCGGCGCCCGTACCTGCTGCACCCCCCATCGCGCCCAGCACGGACGCGTCCGGACCCGCGGCGCCGGGCGTCGCGCCTTCTCCCGGCGGCGGGCCGCCGCTCCGCGCCGCCGCTCCCGGCCAGCCCCTGTACCTGCCGCAGGCGTCGTGGCGCTGGCCGCAGGCGCTGGCCGGCCTCGCGGTCGGCGCCGCCCCGGAGGCGCTGCTCTCGCTGGCGTCGCTGCTCGGAGACGCCGGCTCGAGCTCGCGAGGAGCGGTGAGCGCCGGCAGCGCGGCGCTGCTCGCCGTGAGCGCCCTCGTGCTCTACGGCTGGCAGGGCCTTGCGGCCTGGCTCTTCTCGCTCCGGACCGCCGGCCGCGCGCTGGCGCTCTGGGGTTTCCGGCGTCCCAATCGCGCGATCCTCTGGACGGTCCCCGTGGGTCTCGTCGCCGTCTATGCCGTGAGCCTCGCGCACGACCTCGTCGTGCATCCGGAGCAGCAACCGATCGTGAACGAGTTCCCGCGCAGTGGCGCAGGAGCGGCGTTGTTCGTCCTCGTCGCCGTGGTCATGGCCCCCCTGTTCGAGGAGATCGTCTTCCGCGGGTTCCTCTTCCGCGGCTTCGCGAACTCCTGGGGATGGGTGTGGGGCGCCATCGCCTCTGCTGCGGTCTTCGGGCTGGCGCACCTGCAGCTCGACGTCTTCGTGCCGCTGGCGGCGCTGGGATTCGCCCTCGCGTGGGCCTACAAGCGCACGGGGTCGCTGTGGTCGTGCATCGCGATGCACGGGATCTTCAACGCGATCGCGGTGCTCGCCTGGGCGCTGACCGGCTGAGGGCGGCCGCCGGCGGCGCAGAACGACCGGATCGCCGCGCCGCCGCCGTCAGCCGAGAAGCGTGGGCTTGCGCAGCTCCCGGCAATGGCAGTCGTCGCCGGGCGGCAGGGCCGCGAGCGCGTCCAGCAGGATGCGGCCCATGAGGCCGGCGTCCTCGCGGAAGATCTGCGCGAGCACCTCGTGCTCCCACTCGCGCACGACGCCCTCCGCGTAGTTCACGATGAGGTAGATGCCCGCGTAGCAGGCGCCGATGTCGCGGGCCAGCCAGACCTCCGGGCTGAAGCTCTGGCCCACCACGTCGCCGAGCGTCTGGAGATGGCGGACCTCGGCCGGCGACTCGAAGCGCGGACCCTCGGTGACCACATACGTGCCGCGCGTGAACAGCCGGCGCTCAGGCGCCTGACGCCGCGCGGCGCCGGCCAGCGCCTCGCGCCCGGTCGCGCACACGGGGTCGCGCATGATGAGCAGGTGGCCGCCGGCGACCGCGCCGTAGCGGTCGCGGTCGGTCGTCATGTCGACGAAGTCGTCGACCACCACCAGGTCGCCGGGGTCCAGCAGGTGGTTGAGGCTGCCGACGCCGGCGTCCGAGAGGATCCGCCTGACGCCGGCGCGGTGCAGCACGCTGAAGACCTGCCTGGAGGCGCGGCCGCGCGAGACGCCCTTGCGCCAGCCGTGCATCCTGACGTGCAGCGTCCGCTGCCCGCCGAGCTCGAAGAGCGTGAACGGCGGGCTCTCGCCCCACGGCGTCTCGAAGACGAGACCTTCGTCCAGCACCTGCGCCCCGGGGTGGAGGTCGCCGGGAAACCCGGCGGCGTGGGAGCCCGACCCGCCGATGACTGCGCGCGTCGCGGCGGGCACAGCGGAGGCGGCGCGGAGCGGCGCCCCTTCGGCGCCCGGCTCGACAGCTTGCTCGCGGCCATTCACAGGTCGCTCAGCTCCGGCGTCACCCGCACCACGACCAACTGCACGTGATCGCCGTTGTCCGAGGTGTACTGGCTGAGCCCCTGCTGGAGCGCCGCGGGGAAGCCGCGCGTGACGCCCAGAGCGGTCGTGCCTCGCTGTACCACGTCGCCGATCTGCACCTTGGGCTGGGCGATGTGCGTGACGATGAGCAGCAGGGACGGGTCCGCGGTCAGCCGGATGTCGATCTCGACGTCGTTGTAGCGGCCCAGGACGCTGTACTTCTTGATCGCCGTCACCCTGCCGTCCACCGGCGAGACGACCGGCGACCCGGGGACCGCGCCCACGTCGAGGCCGGCCGTCGAGGGCGACGCCTCTCCGCCGTCGCCGTCCATGAGGTAGTACTGCAGCTCGCCGTCCCCCGCGAAGATGCCGGCGAGCTTCTGACCGAGGTCGCCGCCGCCGAGCCGCTTGCCGACGGGAGAGAAGGCGACGGCGTCGCTGTTGTCCACAGGATGGAAGGCCACCGCGGTGGTGACCGCGCGGGAGACCGGGAGCAGCACGTCGACGTCCTCGACCCGGGCGACGACCACCGCCTCGTCGGGCGGGGCGGTGCGTCCGAGGGTGGGCTCGGCGGCGCCCGCGGGTACGCGCGCCGGCGTCTGGCCGGGGATGGCGTATGCGACCCACACGGCAACGGTGATGAGGGTCACGAAGACGACCAGCGCGACCACACGCCGGCGGCGAATCTGGTGGCGGCGGCGAGCACCATGTCGCCGCCGCTGATCGGCCGGGCTTGTGTGCATGTCGCTCCTGAAGCTACAACGCTCCCCGCACGGCCGCAAGCCGCCGCCGTGCAGCGGCCGGTGTCGTCAACCCAGACGATGCTTTCTTCCGGCCGATGACTCAACTCCTGGCGGACTCCACCGATACCAGAGTCGAACAGGGGTCGCGGGCAACGGCCCAGATCCGTTCGTGATGGCCGGGCCGGCCTCGGGGGTGAGCAAATGAAGCTGCACAAGAGCATGATCATCGTCCTCATCGCGATCGTGTGCACGCTGCTGCTCGCGGCGCCGGCGCTCGCTGCGACTCCACTCAGCAGCTACGAGAAGCAGGTCGCGGCGCTGGTCAACAAGCAGCGCGCCAAGTTCGGCCTCCCACAGCTCCGGATCCACAGCAGGCTGGTCGAGGCCGCGCGCGTCCACTCGGCGGACATGGGCCAGCGCAAGTACTTCCAGCACGACTCGCCGTCCGGCGAGACGTGGTCGTCGCGCATCGTCCGCTGCGGCTACACGCGCAAGGGCTACCGCTACTGGAAGGCCGGCGAGAACATCTACTACGGCAGCGGCCTGTACTCGAGCCCGCTCGCCGTCGTCAGGGCCTGGATGAAGTCCCCGCCGCACCGGGCGGTCATCCTCACCAGGGTCTTCCGCGACATGGGCGTGGGCGCGGTCAAGACCACGGACGGGTTCGGCGGCATCAACGGCACCGTGTGGCTCTTCACGCTCGACCTGGGGCGCCGGATCGCGCAGTAGCCCCGGCGGCAGACCAGGAGAGTCGAGCGGAGGGGCGCGCGAGCGCCCCTCTTCGCGTGGAGTACCATGGCGGCGTGGACCACGACGCCGGCATGACCCCCAAGGCCGCCCGTGCGCTGCAGGCGTTCTTCACGGGCGGCGGGCACGACCAGGTCGTCGCCGTGGCGCACGAGGCGGCGCGGCGCGGCCGCGCCGCCGACCTCCCCGCGGACCTGCCGGCCGCGCTGCGCGAGGCGCTCTCCGCGGCCGGCGTCCAGTCGCTCCACGGTCACCAGGCCGTCGCCCGGGACCTCCTGGCGGCCGGCGAGAACGTGGTCGTGAGCACCGGGACCGCGAGCGGCAAGAGCCTCTGCTACCAGCTCGCCGTGCTCGAGACGTTCGTCGCCGACCCCCAGGCGCGGGCCCTCTTCCTCTTCCCCACCAAGGCGCTCGCCCAGGACCAGGCGCGCAAGCTCGTCCGGTTCCGTGTGCCCGGCGTGGTGCCGGCCATCTACGACGGGGACACGCCCCAGGACCAGCGTCCGCTGCTGCGACGCAGCGCGACGATCCTGCTCACCAACCCCGACATGCTGCACGTCGGCATCCTGCCCGGGCACGAGCGCTGGGCCGAGTACCTGCACCAGTTGCGGTACGTGGTCCTCGATGAGGCGCATGTCTACCGCGGCGTCTTCGGCAGCCACGTCGCCCAGGTCGTGCGCCGCTTGCGGCGGCTCTGCGGCCAGTACGGTTCTGACCCGCGCTTCGTGCTCACCTCGGCGACGATCGGCAACCCGAAGGAGTTCGCGGAGCGCCTCGTCGGGGCGCCCTTCTCCGTCGTCGACGAGGACCAGGCGCCGCGCCCCGAGCGCACGGTCGTGCTCTGGAACCCGCCGCTGGAGGACCCCGCCTCCGGCGTGCGCCGCAGCGCGCTCGCGGAGGCGAGCTACGTCACCGCGGAGTGCGTGCTCGCCGGGTCGCGCGTGATCGCCTTCGCGCCGACGCGCAAGGCGGCGGAGCTGGTGTACGGGCACGTCCGCCGCCGCCTCGAGGACCGGCGCGGCCGCGGCGCCGCTGAGCGCGTGCAGCCGTACCGCGCCGGCTACACGCCGGAGCAGCGGCGCGACATCGAGCGGCGCCTCTTCTCGCACGAGCTCGACGCCGTCGTGGCGACGCAGGCGCTCGAGCTGGGGATCGACGTCGGCGGCCTCGACGTCTCGCTCGTCACCGGCTTTCCCGGCACGATCACCAGCCTGCGCCAGCGCTGGGGAAGGGCCGGCCGGTCCGGGCACGGCTACGCCGTGCTGGTGGCCGGCCAGGACGCGCTCGACCAGTACTTCATGCGCGAGCCCGACCGCCTGCTGGGGCGCAGCGTCGAGGAGGCGATCATCGACCTCCACAACCCGCACATCAGCGGGCCGCACCTCGAGGCCGCGGCCTACGAGCGGCCGCTGACCGCCGGCGACGAGGCCTACTTCGGCGAGACCGGCCTGCTGCAGGCCGAGCGGCTGGCGCAGGCCGGCCGCCTGCGGCGGCGCAAGGATGGCCTCGTCTGGTCCAAGCCCTACTCGCCCGCCTCCGCCGTCGGCCTGCGGACCGCGAGCAACGAGCAGTTCGCCATCGTCGAGGGGCGACAGGGGGAGGTCATCGGCACCGTCGAGCGCGAGCGCGTCTTCCGCTTCTGCCACCCCGGCGCCGTCTACCTCCACCTCGGGCGCAGCTACCTCGTGCAGCACCTCGACCTCGAGACGCGGACCGTCCTGCTGGACGACTTCGACGGCAGCTACTACACGCAGGCCAAGACGGACAAGAACGTGCTGATCGCCGGGCAGGCGGACGCGCGCGAGCTGCCCGGCGCCGTCCTCTTCGCCGGCGACCTCGAGGTCACCGAGCAGGTGATCGCCTACCAGCGCCGCGACATGACCGACGGGCACATCCTCGACACGCAGACGCTGGACCTCCCCGAACAGACCTTCACGACGCAGGCCTTCTGGCTGGCGGTCCCCCAGACGGTGATCGACCAGGCGCTGGCTCAGCTCGGCGAGACCGACGACCTCGCGGCGCCCGGTTCACTCCACGCCGCCGAGCACGCGCTCATCGCCCTCCTGCCGCTGTACGCGATGTGCGACCGCTGGGACATCGGCGGCCTCAGCACCCCGTGGCACTGGCAGACCGATACGCCGAGCATCTTCGTCTACGACGGCTATCCCGGCGGCATCGGCCTGTCGCGCCGCGGCTACGACGCCTTCGAGAGCCTCGCCGCCGCCGCGCGGGCGCTCGTCGCCGAGTGCCCCTGCGAGAGCGGCTGCCCGAGCTGCGTGCAGAGCCCCAAGTGCGGCAACCTCAACGAGCCGCTGAGCAAGGCCGGCGCCGTCTCGCTGTTGAGTGCGGTGCTCGAGGCCGCTCCGGTGCGATAGGCTCGACCCCACCCGCCCGGAGGACGCATGCGCGACGACATCACCATCGAGCCGCTGGACGCCGCCGACGTCGAGCTCGTGGCCCCGCTGTGGAAGCAGCTCATGGACCACGTGGCCTCCCTGCCGGAGGGCCTCGTCCCGGTGCGCCCCTCGGACGAGTCCTGGGCGATGGAGCGAGCGGAGATGCTCCGCGAGCTCGCGGGCGAGGCGTTCGTGCTCGTCGCCCGCAAGGACGAGGCGATCGTCGGCTACGCGTTCGTGTGCATCGAGGGGCCGGATCCCGTCTGGTACACGGGCGACACGCACGCGGTGCTCGCGTCGCTCTGCGTCGACGCGACCGAGCGCGGCGACGGGATCGGCGGCGCGCTCCTGGACGCAGTCGACGCCGAGCTGGAGCGGCGCGGCGTCGAGGACGTCGAGATCGGCGTGGACACGGGCAACGAGGCCGCCGCGCGCCTCTACGAGAGCCGCGGCTACCGCGCCGACTTCCGCATCTTCTACGGCTCGCCGGGAGCGAAGCCGTGGGCCTGTCTGCGCCGCGAGGCCGAGGACCGAGCGGCCGGGCGCGGCCGCTTCGCGCCGCCCGGCCCCACCGAGGGGACGGCATGAGCGCGCCGAGGTACGTCAGCGTCATCGGCGCCAGCCGCGCCGCGCCGGAGCTGGCCGCGAAGGCGGAGGAGCTCGGAGAGCTCCTCGCGGAGCGCGGCCTCGTCGTCGTGTGCGGCGGGCGCGACGGCGTGATGGCGGCGGTGGCGCGCGGCGTGAAGCGGGCGGGCGGCGTCTCGATCGGCATCCTCCCGGAGGCCGACCGTCAGCGCGCCGCCCCCGACCTCACGTACACCGTCTGCAGCGCCATGGGCTATGCGCGCAACCTCAGCGTCGTCGCCAGCGGCGACGTGGTCGTCGCGCTCGGCGGCGCCTGGGGCACGCTCAGCGAGATCGCGCTGGCGCGCAACGTCGGCAAGCCGGTGATCCTGCTGGACACGTGGACCATCGCGCCGCCCGGAGGCGGAGAGCTCGACGGAGTGCGGCGTGCGGCCACGCCCGCCGAAGCCGTCGAGCTCGCCCTCACGCTGGAGGCGTGAGCGCCGGCCGCGGTCTGAGCCGGAGCGGCTGGCCGCGCTCCAGCACCTTGGCCTCTCCCACGAGCTGCAGCGCGCGCAGCCCCAGGTACAGCTCCATGAGGTCGTCGATGTCGGCGAGGTCGACGCCGAGCAGCGTCTCGATGCGCCGCATGCGCTTCTGCAGGGTGTTGCGATGGATGAACAGCGCCTCGGCGGTGGGCTGGATGGCGAAGTGGTTGTCCAGCAGCGTGCGCAGCGTGTCCAGCAGGTGGGTGTGCCGCCTGGCGTCGTACTCGAGCAGCGGCGCGACGCTGCGCCTCGCGATGTCGGCCAGCGCTCCCCCGCTCTGACCCTGCAGCAGCCGGAACCTGCCGCTCAGCTCCTCGAAGAGGACGAGGCCCTGCGCGTCGATGCCCCGCTGCGCGGCGCCCAGGGCATCGATCGCCTCCTGCAGAGCCTGGGGGCCGGCGACGGGACCACGATGAGCGCCGGAGAGGCCGACGGCGAGCTGCAGCCGGTACGGCTCGCCGGCGGCGAACGTCTTGATGCCGCGCGCCAGATCGCGCGCCCCGCCGTCGCCGACCGACGGGTAGCCGTCCGGAAGCAGCACGGCGAGCGATGTGTCCTTGGGCCTGCTGAGCAGCGCGATGAGGCGGTCCCCGCAGAACGTGTCCACCGCCTCCACCAGCGCGTCTTCGAGCTCGTCGGCGCGCCGCCCCCCGCGTGGCCAGCCGCCGAAGTCGCAGAGGGCCACTCGCCAAGGCTTCTGCAGGTCCACCCCGTGCTCGGCGACCAGCGCGGTCAGCTCGTCGAGGGCGCCTGACCCGGTGAGGAGGTCGCGCAGCAGACGGCGGCGGAGGCGCCGCGTGGCGACGATCTCGTCGCGGCGCTTGAGCAGGTCAAGCGTGATGAGCCGCTGCAGGAAGGAGAGCGCCATGTCCACGAACTCGGAGCTCGAGGTCTGTGACGCCGCCGCCACGATGAGCCTCTCCAGCTTGCCGTAGAGCAGGACGTCGCGGCAGAAGAACCGCGAGTCGCCCACCTCGACGATCCCCAGGGCGCTCGCGTCGGTGAGCTCGGCCCAGTGCTCCCACACCTCCCGCGCGCGCCGGTGCGGGTCGACCTCGCCCATACTCGTGACCAGCGTGCCCGTGCCGTCGAGCAGCAGCATCGGCATGCCGATCAGCAGCGAGACCTTGGCGAGCAGCTCGTCCACGCCCGCCTCCGCGATGAGCAGGTCGAGGAGGTCGTTCTGCATGGCCACCGTGCGGCGCAGGCGGTGCAGGTCCGCGGACGCGAGCGCGTGGTAGACGTAGGAGAGCACGGTGCGCGTGAGCGAGCCTGCCGGCAACAGGAGTACCGGCAGCCTGAGCTCCCGCGCCCGAGCGACCATCTCCGCGGGGATCTCGTCGACGAAGTGCCCCAGGGCGACCACGAGCGCCGCGGTGTCGATACTGGCGAGTCGGTCGAGCTGGTAGAGGCCGGCGCTGACGTCCTGGTACCAGGTGCGTCCCGTGGCGACGAGCACGCTCTCGCTCGTCAGGTACCGCACCGGGTCATCGGCGTCGGAGAAGTGGATGCCCTTGACGACCCGCCCGAGCCCCACCTCGCCGGTGGCCGCCGTGAGGCCGAGGCCGGAGTGCTCCAGAAGCTCGCGAACGGTGAGGGCGCCGGCGTCGCTGATGGTGTGCAAGTGACTACCTCCACGCGGAAGAGTGTGCGTCCGGGTGCCGTCATCACGCTGCGAACACGGCTAGAGTACCATCGCGGACAACGACACACATGTACCCCGGCGCCCGCCGCCGGCAGCGTCAAGAGGAGAGACCATGCGACAGGACTGGCTCATCGAGAACGACCTCAGCCTCACCTTCGACGACCGCGGCAGGCTCTGGAAGTTCCGCCCCACCCACAGCCGTCACGGCGCCCAGCCGGTCGATGCCCA
>DASUMX010000042.1:0-11715 GCA_036277455.1 Thermoleophilia bacterium | reverse complement strand
GCCGCCGAACGGCGGCCCGCCCCTTTCTCGTCTGCGAGCGGGATGCCCGGGGTCCGGCTCCGGCCTCCCCGGCTACGAGGCGATGACCAGCGTCACGGTCGACCCCGCGGGCACGACCGTGCCGGCGTCCGGCTTCACGCTGACCACGGTGCCGGGCTGCTGGCCGGTGTTGGGCTTCTCGCGGAACGCCGCGGCGAGGCCGAGCGCGACGAGCTCCTGCTCCGCGATCGAGGACTGCATGCCGTAGACGTTGGGCACCGCCACTCCCGACGGGCTCACCGTCGGGGAGGGACTCGGCGTAGGTGGCCCCGAGGAGACGACGATGTTCACCACGGAGTCCTTGTCGACCTTCTCGCCGGCCGGCGGATCCTGCCTGACGACCGCGCCCGCCGGCACCGTCTCGCTGGTCTCCGGCGTGACGCTGCCGAGCCTGAGCCCGGCCTCGGCCAGCGCCGCCTCCGCGTCGGCCTGCGTGAGGTTGGTCAGGTCCGGCACGGTCGCCTGCGGCTTGCCCCTGCTGACCCAGTAGGAGACGGTGTCGCCGCGGTTGAGCTGGGTACCCGGGGCCGGGTCCTGCCGGAACACCTGCCCTTCGCTCACGGCGTTGGACCTGCCCGTGCGCGGGTCGCCCTGCAGATCGTTCCGGGCGAGCCAGTCGTCCACCATGGACGGCGTCCAGCCGGAGAAGTCGGGCAGGGGCTCCGCCTTCTGGCTGCCCTTGCTCACCCAGATGTCGACCGTGGCGCCCTCGCGCAGCTTGGTCCCCGCGGTGGGCGCCTGGCGGCTGACGAAGCCCTCGGCCACCCGCTCGGAGAACTCCTGCTGGACCGCCGCCTTGAAGCCGTCCTGCTCCAGAGCCCTGACGGCGGCGGCCCTGCTGAGGCCGACGACGCCGGGGACCTCTGCCTTGTTGCCGCTCATCGTCCACCACAGCGCGACGGCGACGGCGGCGATGATGGCCAGCAGGAGGACGATCAGGATGAGCGGCCACCTGGACTTCTTGCGGCGCGGCGGCAGCGGCTGGTCGAGCACCGAGGTCGCCTCGGCCGCCGTCATGCCGGCGGCGCCGGTCATCACGCGCGTGCGCTCGCCGCCGGCGTCGAAGGCGGCCGCCTGGACGGGGCCGCCCTCCCTGGCGGCGCGCAGGTCGCGCGCGAACTCGGCCGCCGACTGGTACCTGTCGGCCGGGTCCTTGGCCATCGCCTTGAGCACGATCTGGTTGAGCGCGTAGGGCATGCCCGGCACCAGCTCCGACGGCTCTCGCGGCACCTCGTTGACGTGCTTGAGCGCGACCGTGACGGCGCTGTCGCCCTTGAAGGGCACGGTGCCGGTGAGCATCTCGTACAGGACGACGCCGACGGAGTACAGGTCGGAGCGCTCGTCCACCGGGTGGCCCATGGCCTGCTCCGGTGCCAGGTACTGGGCGGTGCCGAGGATGGAGCCGGCCTCCGTCATCCCGGAGTCGCCGGCGCGGGCGATGCCGAAGTCCATGACCTTGACCGTGCCGCCGCGGTCGAGCATCACGTTCTGCGGCTTGATGTCCCGGTGCACGATGCCGCTGCGGTGGGCGAACTCGACCGCGGCCAGCAACTGCATCGCCACGGCCACCGATTCGTTGCCGCTGAGCCTGCCGCGACGACGGATGAGGTCCTTGAGGGTCTCGCCCTCCACGTACTCCATGGCGATGTAGTACGTGCCGTCGACCTCGCCCCAGTCGTAGATGGCGACGAGGTTCTGCTGGTTGAGCCCCGCCGCTGCCTTGGCCTCACGGCGGAAGCGCTCCACGAAGGTCGCGTCGTTGAGGTACCGCTGGAGCAGCACCTTGATGGCGACGTGCCGGCCGAGGGTGAGGTCCTCGCACAGATACACGTCGGCCATGCCGCCGCCGCCGAGCTTGCGCACCACCCGGTAGCGGCCGCCGATCACCTGTTCTGGCTGGAACACGTCACTCACGTCCGCCTGCCTCTCTCCTTCTCCGTCAAGCTTACGACCACGGGCGCCTGGTCCCTGCCCGTCAGGGCAGGGCGGGCTGCGCCAGCGCCGCCTTGATCACCGCGGCGGCGAGCGGCGCGGCCGCCTCGCCGCCCGTCGACTGCGTGTCCTCGATGACGACGGCGATGGCCACCTGCGGATCGTCCGCCGGGGCGAAGCCGATGAACCAGGCGAGGTTGGAGCCGCCGCCCGCCTCCGCCGTCCCGGTCTTGCCGGCCACCTGGATGCCCTCGAGCGCCGCAGCGGTGCCGGTGCCCGAGTTCACCACCCGCTGCATCATCAGGTTGAGCTCGCCGGCCGTGAGCGCCTTGGTCGCCGCGAGCCACTGCTCCGGCTGCGTCGTGCGGACGACGCGGCCGTCGGGCGTCACGACCTCCTGCAGGTAGTACGGCTTCATCACGCGGCCGCCGTTGGCCACACCGCCGGCCACGAGCGCCATCTGCAGCGGTGTGGCCAGCAGCCTCTCCTGCCCGCAGGCCGCCCAGGCGACGTCGAGCGGGTCCATGAACGCGTCGGGATCGAGCAGCCCCTTCTTGCCGTAGCGGCCGCTGGCCACGACCTCGCCGGCGGGCAGCTCGAGCGGAGGCTTCTGGTAGAAGCCGTAGCGCTCGGCGGCGGCGATGAGGCGCTTGCGCCCGAGCAGGTTGCCGACCTTGGCGAAGGTCGTGTTGATCGAGAGCGTGAGCGCCGTGGTGAAGTCGTTGGGGCCGTACACGGCGCCGCCGTAGTTGGTCACCTTGCCGCCGAACACCACGTAGGTGCCGGTGTCGACGAACTCCGTGTCGGGCGTGACCCGGCCGGTGTCGAGCCCGCCCGACGCGGTGACGACCTTGAACGCCGAGCCGGGCACGTACAGGCCCTGGGTGGGCCGGTTGAGCAGCGGTGCGGAGGCGTCCTTCCTGAGCCTGGCCCACCTGTCCTCGAGATTGGCCGGGTCGTAGGTGGGCGCCGAGGCCGAGGCGATCAGCGCGCCGGTCGTCGGATCGAGCACGACGATGGCGCCCTTCTGCCCCTTGAGCGCGGACTGGGCGACCTTCTGGACCGCCGGCACGAGGGTGAGCCTGACGTCCGCGCCCTCGGGTCGGCGCCCCAGCAGCTTGTCCACCCAGTTCTGCACCCCGAGATCGCTCGACTGGCCCGTCAGCTCGTCGTTGAGCTGCGCCTCGATGCCGCTCCGCCCGTAGCGCACCGAGTCGTAGCCCAGCAGCTGCGGCGCCAGCGTCCCGCTCGGATAGCGGCGGTGGTAGTAGCCCGAGCGGCGCTCCGTGCCGGCGATGACCGACCCGTCGTACCCGAGGATGTCGCCGCGCTTGATCTTCATCTCCTTGGCGATGCTGCGCTTGTTCTCCGGCCGGTCCTGGAACCACTGCGCGCGCACGACCATGATCCAGGTGAGGTTGGCGATGAGCGCCACGAACAACACCACGGTGATGACGAAGGCCTTGGACATCGCCCGGTTCACGGCGTCACCCCCTCTCCGCCAGACGGCGCCGCTCGAGCTCGGTGCCGCCACGGATGATGTTGGAGCGGTTGGACACCATGAGCAGGAGCGCCACGAGCATCAGGTTGGCGGTGATCGAGCTGCCGCCGTAGCTCACGAACGGGAGCGTGATGCCGGTCAGCGGGATGAGCCGCGTCACGCCGCCGATGATGATGAAGGTCTGCAGGGCGAACGCCGTCGCCAGGCCGGCTGCGAGCAGCTTGGAGAACCCGTCCGGCGCGAAGACGGCGATGCGGAAGCCGCGCCACACGAAGAGCAGGTACACGAGGACGACCCCGGCGGCGCCCAGCAGGCCCATCTCGTTGGCGATGGCCGTGAAGATGAAGTCGGTCTGCAGGTCGGGCACCACGGGCTGGCGGTCGGCGAAGAGCAGGTACCCGCGCCCGAAGCCGGCGCCGACGACGCCGCCGTCGGCGATGGTGAACAACGACTGCAGCAACTGATAGCCGGTCGTGGCGGCGTACGGCCATGGGTCCAGCCAAACGGTGAAGCGGTCCTGCACGTGCGGGACGATGGCCAGCGCGATGGCGCCGGCGGCGGCGAAGAGCCCGATGCCGGCGACCACGTACACGACGCGCGCCGTGGCCATGTACATCAGCCCCACGAAGATGGACATGAACAGCAACGCCATGCCGAAGTCCTTCATGAAGACCAGCATGGCGAGGGACAGCACCCACATCACCAGCAGCGGTCCGAAGTACTTGAACGCCGGCACCGGGACGCCGAGCACGTGGCGCTGCGGCACCGAGAGCATCACCTTCTTGTCGTCCAGGTAGCCGGCGAGGAAGATCACGATCGCCAGCTTGGCGAACTCCGACGGCTGGATGCTGAACCCGAACGCGTGGATCCAGAGCTTGGCGCCGTTGATGGTCGTGCCGGCGAGGATGGTGATCACGAGCAGCGCGAGGCCTACGGCGCCGATGAGGTACCGGTACCGGTCGAGCTTCACGTGGTCGCGCACGATCACGACCGTCAGGACGAAGAGACCGGCGCCGACCAGCAGCCACTGCCCCTGGGTGAGCGCCAGCGCCGGCTTGATGCGGAAGATCTCCGTGAGGCCGATGGCCGCGAGCAGCGCGGTGATCGGGAGCAGGAACGAGTCGGCCTGCGGCAGGAAGATGCGCTCGACCAGGTGCAGCAGCACGAAGATCGCGACGAACACCAGCCCGTAGATGATGGAGATGCGGTTGATCTCGCGGAACCGCCCGGCGTAGACGGACACGTAGGCCATGGTGCTCACGGCGCCGGCGAGCACGAGAAAGACGAGCTCGAGGTTGCGCCGGCTCATCGCCACATCCCCAGCAGCCCGCCGAGGTCGAGCGCGTCCTGGCGGTCGCGGAGCTGCTGCTCATCCACGAGGCTGCGCGCCGAGGGCGAGAGCGACTCGTACGCCACGTGGCTGCGGCGGTAGACGGCGTGCAGCGGGACGGGCCCGATCTTGACCGGCGCGCCGCTGTAGACGGTCAGCGTGCCGTCGTCGACGCCGATGAAGAACATCGTGCTGAGGAAGAACGCGCCGGCGGCGAGCGCGGCGGTGAGCAGGCCGAGCGCCGCCGCGACGATGCCCAGGCGGCGCACGGAGCGGCGGCGGCGGCGGGCCGCGGCGGCGGCCACGTCGGCGGCCACCGTGCTGCCCGCCTCTTCCGCACGCAACGCCTCCGCCTCGGCGGCGAGCGCGTCGGCGGCGTCGCCCGCGGGCTCCCCGCCCCCGGGAGCGGCGACGACGAACGGCAGCTCTCCGGTGGCGACGTCCGCCTCGGGATCGACGGCCTGCACGAGCGTCGTCTCGTCGTCCTCGGCGCCGTGCGGGCCTTCGACGAGCCGGACCACGACGGCGGTGATGTTGTCCGGGCCGCCGGCGCGACGAGCCTCGAGGATGAGGCGCTCGGCAGCGGCCTGGGGGTCGCTGTGCGTGAGTGCGACGCGCATGGCGTCTGCAGACACCGGTCCGCTCAGCCCGTCGCTGCAGAGCAGCAGCACGTCGCCCGGCAGCAGGTCCTCGGTGAACTCGTCGATGCGCGCCTGCGGCTCGGTGCCGAGCGCGCGACTCAGGATGCTGCGGTGCGGATGGACGGCCGCCTCTTCTTCGGTCAGGCGGCCGTCGCGCATCATCTCGCCGACCAGCGAGTGATCGTCGCTGACCTGGCGCAGCTCGCCGTCGCGGAGCAGGTAGGCGCGGCTGTCGCCGATGTGGGCGAAGCGCGCCGTGCCGCCCTCGAGCACGAACGCCGTGAGCGTGGTGCCCATCCCCGTCTGCTCGAGGTTGTCGTGGGCGCGCCGGAACACCGCCGCGTTGGCCGCTTCGGCGGCCGCGTGCAGCGGCGTGCCCCCGGCGACCTCGGCGGCCAGCGTCTCCGCGGCCAGACCGCTGGCGACTTCTCCGGCGCTGGCGCCGCCCATGCCGTCGCAGACGGCGTACAGCGGCGGCCGCACGACGAACGTGTCCTCGTTCGTCTTGCGGTGGAGCCCGATGTCGGTGAGGGCGCCGTGTCTGGCGACGAGCGTCACCCGGCGCTCACTCCTCGTAGCGGAACGTGGTCTCTCCGATGCGTACCCGGCTGTCCAGCTTGAGCTGCGCCTCGGTCACCTGCTTCTCGTTGACGAAGGTGCCGTTGGTGCTGCCGAGGTCCTCGACGTAGTAGAACTGGCCGCGGGGCAGCAGGCGCGCGTGCGTGGTGGAGACGAACTGCTCGTCGAGCACGATGTCGCTGGCGGGGGCGCGGCCGACCGTGATCCAGCCCTCGAGCGGGAAGATCACCCCTGGCGGGATGATGGGGCTCTCCTCGACGATGAGACGCGGGTTGATGTGCGCGGAGAAGTCCATCTTCTGGCCGTCCTGGGTACGCTCGACCAGGCGGTCCTCGCGGCGCTGCTCGCGCTCGGCCGGCGTGAACACGGGCGCCAGACGGTCGCCGGCCGGCAGGACCACGTCGGCGGCGGGAGCGGCGGCGCCACCGCCGCCGCGCACGTTCTGCACGGCGGTCTTCACGACCTGCCAGATGAACAGGTAGAGCAGGACGAGGATGCCGATCTTGAGGACGAGCAGGACGATGTCGATCATGCGACTCTCCCGCGCCGCCCGCCCGTCGGGCCGGCCGGCGCCGTGGTCACCGGGGCCTCCCGGTCAGGGCTGTCTCTCGAACAGGAACTCGGTGGTGCCGAGCTCGATGCGGTCGCCGTGCTGCAGCACGACCTGCTTGACGTCGCGCCGGTTGACGCGTGTGCCGTTCGTGGAGCCGAGGTCGAGCAGCATGAAGCCGCTGTCCTGGCGGCGGATCTCCGCGTGCTGCCGCGAGACGTTGGCGTCCGTGAGGACGATGTCGCAGCGGCGGCTGCGGCCGATGACGGTGACGGCGTCGGCGAGCTGGTAGTCGCCCTGCCGGCCGCGCAGGACGCCGCGCGCCGAAGAGGCACGCGGAGCGGCTGCAGCCGCGGCCGCGGCCGGAGGCTCCTGGTAGAGCACCGTCTGGTCGATCACCGGGCCGGGCGCGATGGCCGCGGCGGGAGGCACGGCCGCAGCGGGAGCGGCGAACGCGCCGGCGCCGGGCGCCTCGGCCGGCGCGCTCACGGTGCGCGTCGCGATGCCGAACTCGCCGACGCGCAGGTCGTCGTCCGCGTGCAGCTCGATGCGCGGCGGCGCGACGAGCGTCCAGCCCTCGCGCCGCGCGAACGCGACCACGTAGTTGGACAGCTCCGTGTAGAGGGAGTCCTCGAAGGAGACCAGGTGGTCGTAGTCGTCCTTGCCCAGGTACACGTCGAACTCGTTGGGCACGTAGACGTTGGAGACGCCGACCGTCTTGTGGTCGCCCATCTCCTTGGCCAGCTTGTGCGCGAGCTCGACCGGCTGCACGCTCGACTTGAACGCGCGCCCGAACCCGCCCTCGACGAAGCCCTCAAGCTTCTTGTTCGCCTTCTTGAAGATCCCCATCGCAGGCTTCCTCCGGCGCTTGTCCGGTGGTCAGGACCAGCGGCAAGAGTATCACGGCGGCGGGCACGGCCACACTCCAGACGAGCGGCCACAGGCTCGCAGGGCGGTCCCAGACGGCGACCGGCGCGATGCGGTACACGGCGAACACGGCGGCGAAGGAAAGCGACCAGATCCACAGGCGGGTCTCGAGGCGGCGGCGCGTCAGCGCGTGACCGAGCGCGGCCGCCAGACCGGCCCAGACGGCGGCCTGCAGCAGTGTCGGCGCGGCGAGCGCGTGCACCAGCACGCGGCCGGCGACGGTGAACGGGTCGCCGGCCGCCGCGAGGCCGTCGGCGACATGCCACCGCGGCTGCTCGAGCGTGAACGGGCCGCGAGGCGCGCGCACCAGCAGCAGGAAGACGACCGTCCCGGCGCCGGCCCACGCGGCGGTGAGCGGGCCGCGGACGCGGCCCAGCAGCGCCGCGGCCGCCGGCGCCAGCAGCGTGAGGTAGGCCGGCATGAGCACCAGGGCGAACGCCGGCCACAGCGCCGTGATGGGCCTCGTACGCGCGACCAGGAACACCGCCACGGCGAACGCGAGGTACGCGCCCCCCAGGCTCAGCGAGACGTTGAACAGCGGGAAGGCCAGCGAGCCGAGCAGGAACGCGAGACCTGCCTGGGGCACCACGGCCCAGACGGCGGCCGTCAGCGCGACGAGGGGGAGCGTCCAGCTTTGCGGGTACGCCGGCAGCGCGCCGAGCGTCACGGCGCTGGTGACGGCGGCCAGCGCCGCGCCGCCGGCGCGCTCCGCGACCTCGGCGGCGCGGCCGAGCGGCCGGAGGAGGCTCTGGGCCTTCCGGAGGCGCCGCGTCTGCAAGGTCCCGCAGCGCAGGAGGTCGTCCAGCGCCTCGCTCAGGTAGGACGGCGTCGGGCGCTCGGCCGGCCGCGGCGCGCAGGCCGCGTCGATCAGCGTGACGAGCTCGCCGGGCAGGTCCGGGCGCAGCGTCGCCAGCGACGGCAGGCGCGCGGCGGCGACGTTGGAGAGGGTCTCCGCCGGGGTGTCCCCGCGCAGCGGATGAGCCCCGGCCAGCAGCTCGTACAGCACCATGCCGGCGGAGTAGACGTCGCTGGGCGGCTGGACGCGGCGCCCGGCCGCCTGCTCCGGCGACATGTAGGCGATGGTGCCGATCACGTCGCCGTCGCCGGTGAGCGTGTCCGAGTCCATGAGGTGGGCGATGCCGAAGTCCATCACCTTGACGTGCCCCCCGTCGTCGAGCATGACGTTCTGGGGCTTGACGTCGCGGTGGACGATGCCCTGGCTGTGCGCGTACGCGAGCGCGTCGAGGAGCTCAACGCCGATCGCGACCACATCCCCGTCGTCCAGCTGGTGGCCCAGCTTGTCCAGCGAGTCGCCGCGGACGAGCTCCCAGACGAGGATGCTGCCCTCATCGTCCGCGAACCAGTCGTGGAGCGCGACGATGTTGGGGTGGTCGAGCGACGCGGCCGCCTCGACCTCGCGCACGATGCGCGCGCTGAGCGCCCGCCCGTCGGGGACGATCTTGAGCGCGACGGGCTCCTCCAGCGTCAGGTCGTAGGCCTCGAAGACCTCGGCGAACCCGCCGCTGCCGATCTTGCCGACCAGCTGGTAGCGGTCGCGCCAGTTCTCGTAATAGGGGGCGGGGCTCTGCGCGGCGACGGACATTCGGGGACTCGTTTCGGCCTCGGTTTCCTCGATATTCGGTGTGGTACAATCCGAACCCTGTCAGGCCCGATGGGCGAGTGGCGGAATTGGCAGACGCGCTAGGTTCAGGGTCTAGTGAGCTTACGCTCGTGGGGGTTCAAGTCCCCCCTCGCCCACCATCCACCTAGATACGGGGGTTCCGCGGGGTGGATTTCTTCGACGACGAGAGCAGCCGCGCGCCCGCCGATGCCGAGGGCTCGCCACCCGCTCCCCCGTCCCGCCGCCGCCCCGACCGCCGCCGCACCCGCCTCCAGCGCATCGCGATCCTGGCGCTGGTCCTGTTCGCGATCGTGTTCGCCGCCGCCTGGTGGGCGCGCAGCTGCCAGCACAACCGCAAGGTCGACAGCTACCGCACCTACTTCGAGGGCGTCGGCGTGGCGATCAAGGACTCCGAGGCCCTGGGCAAGCAGGTCTCGGCCATCATGCAAGACCCCACGAGCCTCTCGCGCAAGGAGCTCATCGACAAGCTCGAGCAGCTCACCGCCCAGCAGGAGGAGATCGCCGTGCGCGCCGGCCGGCTCGAGCCGCCGGGCACGCTCGAGGACGAGCAGACCGTGTTCTCGACCGGCATGAAGGTCCGCGCCAGCGGCTTCCGCCTGCTGCGCACGGCCATGCTCGGGGCACTCGACAACAAGAAGGTCGGCGTCAAGCAGATCACCGCTCTCGACGGCTACTTCAGCGGCCCGGACGCCTACTACCAGGAGCTCGTCTACCTGCCCGCGAGGGAGACAATGGCGGAGGAGGGCGTCAGCGACGTCGCCGTGCCCACCTCCACCTATTACCTCGCGTGGAACGCCCTCGACCCGGTCACCGTGCTTGTGGCGCTCGAGAGCGTGGGCAAGTCGTCGAAGCTCTCCGGCCGCCACGGCGTCGCCCTCATCGACGTCACCGCCCAGGGCAGCTCGGGCGACCTCAAGCTCGTCCCCGGGCGCAGCAACGACGTGCCGGCCTCGCCCGACCTCTCCTTCGTCATCCAGGTCCAGAACCAGGGCAGCGTCATAGAGAAGAACGTGCGCGTCACGGCCACGCTCACCCTGCCCGGCGGCGCCGCCAACACCATCAAGCAGCAGGCGACCATCGCCAGCATCGAGTCCGGCAAGACGCAGGACGTCACCATCACCGGGTTCGCCATCCCCACCGACGCCTTGAGCAAGGAGGTCACGCTCAAGGTGGTCGCCGGGCCGGTCAAGAACGAGTTCGACCCGAGCAACAACTCCGCCACCTACAAGCTCACCCTGCAGCTCAAGTAGGCGATGGAGACCCTGAGCGACATCGCCCCGTACGTAGCGCTGGGGGCCGCGGCTCTTGCGCTCGTCCTCCTCGTCCTCGTGATCGTGCTCCTCGCGCGCGTGGGCAAGCTGCGGCGCGCGCAGACGGTCGTGCTCGGGCACCACGAGCAGCGCGACATCGTCGCGCACACCGAGGATCTCGACGCGCAGGTGCGCAACCTGCGCGAGGCGGTGGAGATCCTCACCGACCAGCTCGACGACCAGAAACGCCACCTCGACCGCGCGCTCACCAACCGCGCGATCATCCGCTACGACGCCTTCAGGGACGCCGGCGGCGAGCAGAGCGCCTCGTTCGCCCTGCTCGACCAGTACCGGTCGGGCGTGGTCTTCAGCGCCATCGCGGCGCGGGACTTCGCGCGCATCTACGTCAAGCACATCACCGAGGGCGTGGCCGACCGCGACCTCTCGCCGGAAGAGGCCAAGGTGATGGAGGCCGCGGTGCCGCGGCCGCTGAAGAGCGGCGAAGAAGGGCCGCGGGCCAGCCGCGGGCCGCGGCCCGAGAGCCTGCCGCCGGCGGGGCTCCGCGAGCCGGCGCCCGAGCGCCAGCCGGCGGAGGACGCCGCGCCCTCGGCGGAGGCGACGGCGGCGTTCGAGGCGCTGGGCGAGGCCGTCGGCCCCTCCGGGCCGGCCGAGGCCGCAGGCGCACCGCCCGGGGACGAGGGCGTGGCTCCGGACGGCGCCGACGACTTCACCTGGGACCCGCCGCCCGGCCGCCCGCGCGGCGGCGACTCCCGCCGCTGAGCCTCCGCAAACGGGCCCGCGTGGTCTGATAGCCTAGCGGGTAGGAGCGCAGCAGCGGACGGAGGAGACGCCGGCGTGACGAGCGGCAGCGACAGAGTGGCCTTTCTGGGCCCGGAGGGCACGTTCACCGAAGAGGCGCTGCTCGCCAACATGCCGGAGGGCGGTCTGCACCCGTTTCCCTATCCGTCCATCCGCGACGTGCTCAGGGCCGTCCAGGGCGGCGAGGTGCCCCTCGGCATCATCGCCATCGAGAACGCGCTCGAGGGATCCGTCCCCGTCACGCTGGACAGCTTCGCCTCGGGCTTCGACGACCTGCAGATCGTGCGCGAGGTCACGCACCCCGTGCACCAGATGCTCATCACAAGACGGGAGATGCCGCTCGACCGGATCACCAAGGTGATCAGCATCCCGCACGCCTACGGCCAGTGCCGCGACTTCATCCGCGAGCACCTCGGCAACGTGGAGCACGAGGCGACCGACTCGACCGCGGAGGCCGTGCGCCGGGTGAGCCGCGTGGACCGGCCCTGGGCGGCCGTGGGCACGC
>DASUMX010000041.1:0-5071 GCA_036277455.1 Thermoleophilia bacterium | reverse complement strand
GATCGCCGGCTGCACGTAGGTGCTGGCCGGCGGCTCCGAGACGAGGCGCGGCGCGTACTGCTGGTAGTACTTGAGCTCGGCGGCGCGCATCTGCTGGTAGTACTCGAGGTCCTTGAGCAGGATGACGGTCTTCACGATGTTCTCCATCGTGCTGCCCATCTCCTCGAGCACGGCGCGCACCTTGTCGAGGCAGGCGAACACCTGGGCCTCCACCCCGACGGTGAGACACGACCCGTCCTCGGTGCTCTGGGGAGTCATGCCCGAGAGGAAGGCGATGTTGCCCACCACGATGCCTGCCGCGTACTTGGGCGTACCCGGATGCACGTTGGGATGGACCTGCTCGACACCGCCGATCCTGAACGGGTAGTACTTCACTTCATCGCTCACTGCGATCCCCTTCGTCAGGTCAGATAGTGCTCGACGACCGCCACGATGCGGCCGCAGGTCGCGTCGACCTCGTCCTGGGTGGGCGCCTCGGCCATGACGCGCACGAGCGGCTCGGTACCCGACGGCCGCACGAGCACGCGGCCGCTGCCCTCGAGGCGGCGAGTCTCCTGCTCCACCGCCGCCCACACCGCGGTGGCTCCCTCGAGCTCGGCCAGGTCGCGCACGCGCACGTTGACGAGCTTCTGCGGCAGGCGCTCCATCACCCTCGCCGCCTCGGCCAGCGGCACATCCATCTGCCGCAGCGCCTGCAGGAGCAGGAGCGACGTGGCGAGGCCGTCGCCGGTGGTGCTGATCTCGCGGTTGATGATGTGCCCGGACTGCTCCCCGCCGAGCAGGTAGTCGCCCTTGAGCATCTCCGCGACGACGTAGCGGTCGCCCACGGCGGTCACGAGCACCTCGATGCCCTCCCGCTTCATGGCGAGGTGGAAGCCGAGGTTGGTCATGACCGTGGTCACCACGGTGTCGCTGCGGAGCCTGCCCTGGGCCTTCAGGTGCTTCGCGAGGATGGCGATGAGGAAGTCGCCGTCCACGAGGTCGCCGGCGGCGTCGACGGCGAGCACGCGGTCGCCGTCGCCGTCGAACGCGAGCCCGAGGTCGAAGCCGCCATCGGCCACGACCTTCTGCAGCGCGCCGATGTGCGTGCTCCCGCAGCCGGCGTTGATGTTGGTGCCGTCCGGCCGGTCGAAGAGCACGGTGACCGCCGCGCCGGACTCCTCCAGCGCCAGCGGCGCGGCCAGGTGCATCGCGCCGTGCGCGCAGTCGAGCGCGATCCTCATGCCGCTGAGATCCAGGGGGATCCGCTCGACGACGTCCCGGACGTAGCCCTCCACGGCGCCCTCGAGCTGCTCGGCGCTGCCGAAGTCGGCGCCCGCCAGCGACTGCAGGTCGTGGTGCTCGATGTGCGCCTCGATCTCGGCCTCCTCCTCGTCGCTCAGCTTCACGCCGGCGCCCGAGAAGAACTTGATGCCGTTGTCGGCGAAGGGATTGTGCGAGGCGCTGATGACGATGCCGGCGTCGGCGCCGCGCTGCTGGACCAGCGCGGCGAGCCCCGGCGTCGGGATCACGCCGGCGATCTCCACACGGCCGCCGCCGCTCGTGAGGCCGGCCGTGAGCGCCGCCTCGAGCATCGGGCCGCTGAGGCGCGTGTCACGGCCGATGACGAACAGCGGGTGCGGGCCGGCCTTCTGCGCCAGCACCACGGCCGCGGCGCGCCCGACCTGCACGGCGAACTCGGGGGTCAGCAGCTCTCCCGCGACCCCCCGGATGCCGTCCGTGCCGAAATACGCGCCCATGCCGCGGAGATCCTTAATCCCAGCTGCTGAGGCTGAGGTGCACGCCGAGCAGCTTGGCCATCCCCCACACGGCCACGGCCGCGATGGCGATGACGACGACGAGGAACAGGAAGAAGTTCCACGTGTTGATCTGGAACAGCCTCATGACGACGAGCACGGCCACCGGCGCGGAGAGCACGACGACGACCTTCTTCCACAAGGGGGCGGTGTTCCGCGGCGGGCGGTTCGGGTCTTTGAAGCGGGCCATCAGAGGACTCCTCGCGATTTGACTCGGGCCATCCTAGCACCCGCGGAGGAGGCGGGGAGGCGGCTGCAGGACGGCGCAGCGCCGCCGTCCGGAACGACGACGGGCCGCCTCGCGGCGGCCCGTCGGGAAACGCGGATCTGGGCGCAGGGTCAGCGCTTGCTGAACTGCGGCTTCTTGCGCGCCTTGTGGAAGCCGGCCTTCTTGCGCTCGACCTGACGGTCGTCGCGGGTGAGGAACCCGGCGCGCTTGAGCGGCGTGCGCAGGCTCTCGTCGGCCTCGCAGAGCGCGCGCGCGATGCCGTGGCGCACAGCGCCGGCCTGGGCGCTGATGCCGCCGCCGTACACGTTGGCCGAGACGTCGAACTTGCCGGCCGTGCGCGTGGTCTCGAACGGCATGAGGGCGATGGTCTCGAGCACCTTGCGGCCGAAGTACTGGTCGATCGCACGGCCGTTGATGGTCGTCGTGCCGGCGCCGGGCGTGAGGATGACGCGCGCGACGCTGGTCTTGCGCTTGCCGGTCGCGCGATAGGTCACTGCATCAGCCACGCCTTACTCCTTGATCTCGAGCACGTCGGGATTCTGCGCCTCGTGCGGATGCTCCGGCCCGGCGTAGATCTTGAGCTTGCGGAGCTGGGCGCGCCCGAGCTTGTTGTGGGGCAGCATGCCGCGCACGGCGTGACGGACGACCTCCTCGGGGCGGCGAGCCTGGAGCTTGGCGTACGACTCGCTCTTGATGCCGCCGGGATAGCCCGAGTGGTGGTAGTACATCTTCTGCTCGGGCTTCTTGCCGGTCACGACGATCTGCTCGGCGTTGATGATGACGACGAAGTCGCCGGTGTCGATGTTGGGGGTGTAGATGGCCTTGCGCTTGCCGCGCAGGCAGTCGGCGACGACGGTCGCGAGGCGGCCCAGGGTGTGGCCCTTGGCGTCGACGACGTACCACTTCTTCTCGATGGTGGAAGGCTTGGCGACGTAAGTCTTCATGCGCTCACTCGTTCGGTAGCAGGGAGCGCGCCCGGCTCGGGCGCGCGAAAGGGGACTATAGCGAATCCGGAGGGGCGGCGCAACACGGGCGCCGTGAGGCCGCGCCGTGGCGGCAGGACGGCGCCCGTACCGTCCGGCCGGGCGTGCCCGAGGTCAGCCGAGGCGCCGGATGCGGATCTCGGCGCCGGCGTCGAGGCCGAGCACCTCGGCGGCTGAGCCGTTGCTCACGGCCACCGACGCCTGGCCGTAGCTGTCGATGAGCACGACGATGTCGCTGACGCGCACCGACGCGAAGGTGCGCGCCACCCTCGCGTGGTAGCGCTCACCGCCGGTGATGAGCTCGACGGTCTCGGTGAGACGCGCCTTCTCGAGGTCGCGGGCGCGCACGTTGAGGGCGACGTTGCCGAAGCGGTCGACGAGCACCGCGATGGCGGTGAGGCCGTCGCGGTGCCGCACGGGGTCGGGCAGGTCGATGCGGTCGAGCTGGTCGCCGGCGACCACCGCCCCGACCGACTCGAGCGGCAGCCCGGAGGCGAGCCGCGCGGCGACCGGAGCGAAGATGTCGCGGCCGTGGAAGGTGGCCGAGAGCGGGGTCAGCCACAGCTCCTGGTTGCTCAGCTCGTGGGCGACGTCGACGCCGCCGTCGAGGTCGACGGCGTGCATGAGCAGCCCGTTGTCCGGGCCCACGAAGAGCCGGTCGCCGTGGCTGCGCAGGGCGACCGGCCGCCGCGGCCCGCCCACGCCCGGGTCGACGACCGCGAGGATCACGGCCTTGTCCGGCATGTAGGGCAACGTGTTGCGGAGCACCACGGCGCCGGCCAGCACGTCGCGTTCGGGCAGGCCGTGGGTGACGTCGATGACCCGCACGTCGGGCGCCAGCCGGGCGATGGCGGCACGGCACACGCCGGCGAAGTCGTCCGTGTACCCGTAGTCGCTGAAGAAGCAGATCGGTCGGTCCATGCCGCGAACCTATGACGAAGCCTGGCCCGGCGCAACAGTTGAGCGTGCGGTCGATATCACCCCGGAAGGGTGACGCCCGCCGGGGCTGACCTGCGTAGAGTCCGCCCTGACACCACTACGCAGAAGGGAGCTGACATGTTCGGCAATCGTCCAGAAGCAAGGAGGGGGCGCCGGGCGGCCGGGGCGCTGCTCGCACTTCTGTGTGTCCTGGTGCTGATCGCGGCCGCTCCGGCAGTGGCGATCGACCATCATCCGCCGACGCCGCCGGCGGCGACAGTCCACCATCACCCCCCGACACGGTCCACAGTGGCGTTCAACGGGGAGGCGACCGCAACGGCGCCGAGGCTGGCTGCCGTCAGCGGCTATGCACGCGGCCACGTTCCGGCGTCTGCGCTCACGACCCGCGCCGTGGTGGCCGTCGCGTCGTTCGCGGCCCTCGTTGCCGCGGTCCTGGTGGCGCTGGCCGCCATCGCCGGGAGGCGGACGGGTGGCCGGACGCTGCGCCAGATTCGCGAGACGCCCACTCTGCACACGAGCGTCGAGCGGGATCGGCTCGCGGCCTGACGACTGCCCTCGGGAGTGCGACAGCCGCGCCGGCATCGCAGCCGGCGCCCGGGCGAGAGCCTGCGGCTCAGCCGCTCCGCGCAGAGGCGGCGATCGCCGCGACGAGGCCCGCGGCCGTGTACTCCCGGGCCTCGACCGCGACCTCGAGGCCGAGCTCACGCAGAGCCCCGCTCGTGATCGGGCCGATGGAGCAGAGGCGGACGCCGGCGAGCCGCTCGGCGAGAGGCCGCGGGTCGCCGCGCTCGGCCGCCTCCGCCTGCAGCAGCCCGGCCAGCCGCCGGGCGGTGCTGGCGGAGGTGAACGTGATGAAGTCCGCCGCCTCCACCCGCGCCGCCGGCTCGGCGAGCTCCTCGGCGGCGAGCGTGTCGTAGATGGGCAGTACGTCGACCACGGCGCCGCGCTCGCGCAACGTCTCGGGGAGCACGTCGCGGGCGTCGCGGGCGCAGGGGATGAGCACGCGGGCGCCCGGCGCGGCGGCGTCCGTCCCCGCCAGCGAGTCCGCCAGGCCCTCGGCGACGTACTCGTCGGGGACGAGGTGGCAGGCGAGGCCGTGGCGCGCCAGCGCCGCGGCGGTGGCC
>DASUMX010000040.1:0-10616 GCA_036277455.1 Thermoleophilia bacterium | reverse complement strand
GGCGTCGTCCCCTTTTCGTGCGCAGGATGACGCAGCCGAGGGTACTATCCGGCTCATGAACGCCGCGCCCCCCTCCCCCGCGCCGGACCCGCAGGCGGAGCCGGGACCAGCGCCCGCCACCGACTCCTACCCGTGGAGCCTGTACGTCCACGTCATCGTCGTCTCCGTCATCGTCAGCTTCGCCGTCCTCGGCTGGTTCGTGGCCTACGAGGTGCTGAACAAGCTGATCTGGGACAACGGCTACGTGAGCGACCACGCCTGGATGTTCCCGGTCGTCTGCCTGCCCTTCTCGCTGCTCGTCGGCCTGCTCGTGAAGTACGCGCATGCGCCCAGCAATCTGGACGGGTCGATCCTCGACAGCCTGACCGGCGACGTCGGACAGCTCAAGTGGAAAGACCTGCCGGCCACCGTGGCCGCTTCGCTCGCCTCACTCTTCTCCGGCGCGGTGCTCGGCCCCGAGGGAGCGATCGGCAACATCGCGAGCAAGGTGGCCGCCCTCTACTGCGACCTGCTCCGCATCCCGACCGACAGGCAGCCCAAGCTCGTGTTCGCCAGCGTCGCCTCGGGCTACAACGGCCTCCTCGAGAACCCCATCTTCGCCGCCGTGCTCGGGACGGAGGTGGCCGAGACCAAGAGGCAGGGGTTCTCCACCCTGCCCGCCGCCTTGATCGGCGGCGCTGTCGGGTACGGCGTCTTCCTGGTCCTGCACGAGGCCGGGTTCCTGGGCTTCCTGAACCTGCCGCCGGTGCAGAGCTACACCCTGTGGTACGCCCTCCTGATGGTGCCGCTGGCGCTCGCCGGTCTCGTCCTGGCCATGCTGACCGCCGCCTTCATGCGCATCGCGACCAGGTTCTTCGGCCGCCTCGAGGAGCGCGTGGTGCTGCGGGCGCTCGTCGCCGGCGCGATCTTCAGCGTCGTCGGCGTCCTCGCGCCCGTCATGATGTTCTCGGGCGAGACGCAGGTGCAGACTGTCATCAAGGATGCCGCCGACTACGGTATCGCGCTGCTCCTCGTGATGGCCGTGGGCAAGCTCGCGCTGCTCAGCGTGGGGTTCCGCAGCGGGTTCCTCGGCGGGCCCACGTTCCCGCTCATCTTCGCCTCGACCTCGGTGGCGATGGCGCTCAACCTCGCCTTCCCCGGCGTGCCGGTGGCGATCTTCGTGGCCGGCATCATGGCAGGGGCTGTCTATGCCCTGTTCCGCACCCCGCTCATGGTGGTCCTCCTCACCGGCTTCATGCTGGACGAGGGCGCCACGATGGTCGCGCTGATCGTGCTGGCCGTGGCCACGGTGATGATCGTCGCGCCGCCGCTGCAGAGGCTCATGGCGGCGCGACAGGCCGGGAAGAAGCCCGGCGGGACCCCAGCGTCTTCCTAGGCGCCGGCTCGGGCCGGCCGGTCGGCGACGGCATACGAAAGAGGGACGGGGCGGCTTGGCCGCCCCGTCCCTCGGGTGCTTGACGGTGTCTGGCTGCTCAGTACGGCCAGTAGTACTGCGAGTCGTCCTGCGGCGCCGCTTGCTGCGTCTGCGGCGCGAACGCGCCGTCCTGCATCTGCTGCATCACGCTGACGGCGGTGTTGATCGGGACGGCGAAGCCGATGCCCTCGTTGCCGCCGCCCTGCGAGGCGATCTGCTCGTTGATGCCGATCACTTCGCCGCGGGCGTTGAACAGCGGGCCGCCGGAGTTGCCGGAGTTGATGGCCGCGTCGGTCTGGATGCCGCCGGTGATGACGGCGCCGTTGGGCGACTGCAGCTCGCGGTCGGTGGCCGAGACGACGCCGCTCGAGAGCGAGAAGTCGAGGCCGAGCGGGTTGCCGATGGCGACGACCTGCTCGCCCACGGCGACCTGCGACGAGTCGCCGAGCTTGACCGGCGTGAGCTCCGGCGCCTGGCTCGGGTCGATGCGGAGCAGGGCGACGTCGGTGGACTCGTCGGACCCGACGATGGTGGCCGGGACCTGGACGCCGTCGCCTCCCTCGCCCTTGAAGACGACGATCACGGAACTGGCGGTCACGCCGCTCTGGCTCACGACGTGCGCGTTGGTGAGGATGTCACCGTCCTCGGAGACGACGAAGCCGGTGCCGATGCCCTGCTGGTCACCGGTGGGCTGGCCCCACATGTCGTAGCCGCCCGAGAACGTCGCGACGATCTCGACGACGCTGCCGACGTTCTGCTCGTAGACCTGCTGGGGGGTCAGCCCGCTCGTGGTGAACGATGCCGGCTCGCCTTTGACGACGGTCTGGGTCGTGGTCGAGCCGCCGACGATGCCGGTGGCGTAAGCGCCGCCCAACAGAAGGGCCGCCCCGAGGAAGCCGGCGACCATGGTGCTGACGAACTTCTTCATTCTCCGCTGCCTTTCATGACTGGTGCCCGTCGGACCGGACGGAGCTCACGGATGGCGTCTCGTGTCATCCACGGTTGTACCGCTCGAATCTGGGAATCCGCTGAGAGCCGTCTGGGTGACGTCTGAGACTCTCACGGGGAAGGCGTGCGCGCGCCCGACGGTGACGCCGGCGCATGCGATAGGGTTCGGGCAGTCGCCGCTCTTCGGCGTCCGGCGGCGACCGGGAGGAGAACATGGGTAGCGCGGTCGGCGAGATGCTCCCGCTGGCGATCGGCATCGCCATCAGCCCGCTGGCGATCGTCGCCGTCATCCTCATCCTGACCACATCGCGGGCGAGGACCAACGGTCCGGCCTTCCTGGGCGGCTGGTTGCTCGGCCTGGCGGTGGTGGGCGGCGTCGCGCTCGTCGTGACCGACGCCGCCGAGTCCGCCGACACGAGCGGTCCGCGCACGGTGGTCGCACTCCTGAAGATCGCGCTCGGCGTGGCGCTGCTGGTCCTGGCGTGGCGCGGGTTCCGCGGCCGGCCGCGGCCGGGCGAGGAGGCGCCGCTGCCGAAGTGGATGGCGGCGCTGGACCGTTTCACCCCCGCCCGTTCGGTCGCGGTAGGGGCGCTGTTCGGCGGTCTCAAGCCCAAGAACCTCATCCTCACCGCGGCGGCTGCCGCGGGCATCGCGCAGTCTGGCCTCGGCGGCGTGCAGCAACTCGTCGTCCTGCTCCTCCTCGTCCTCGTCGCCAGCATCGGGATCATCGCCCCGGTCGCGATCTACTTCCTCAAGGGCGAGGAGAAGGCGGCGCGGGTCCTGGACGCCTGGAAGACGTGGCTGCAGGCGAACGACACCACGGTGATGATCGTGCTCTTCGTCGTCTTCGGCGTCGTGTTGATCGGCAAAGGCATCGGCGGGCTCTGACGCGGGAACACCCCCGGGTAGTCCTGCAAGCGACCACTCGAGGCGCCCCATGAGACCTGTCGTCGACGAAGTCCAGTGCATCGGCTGTGGCCTGTGTGAGGAGACCTGCCCGGCGGTGTTCGAAGTCGGGGACGACGGCGTCTCCCACGTGATCGCCCCCGACAAGTGCGTGGAGGCCGGGTGCTGCGAGGATGCGGCCGACGGGTGCCCAGTGGACGCTATCTCGCTGGTCGACTAGGGCGGGGCGCCTCCCCCGGCCGACGCCTCTCCCCCCGGGGGTTCTGCTTCTCGCCACGCCGGGCATGACCAGCTGCGACACCACAGTGGCGACGCGTGCTCTGCCGCACGCGCGCAGAGGAGGGACCTCATGAACGACGTACCGCTCGACCTCTACATCGCCGGCTACACGGACCCGGACGCCGCGAAGGCCGACTTCGACGCCCTCAAGAAGGCTCAGCGCCAGGGCATCGTCTTCATCGACGGCATGGTCTTGGTGAGCCGGGACGACGACGGCAGACTGCACGTCAAGGAGTCCGGCGACCACGACGTCTTCAAGGGCGCCACCGTCGGCGTCGCCGGCGGCCTGGTGCTCGGTCTGTTCGCCCCTCCGCTCCTGGCCGCCGCGGTGGTCGGCGGCGTGGTCGGCGGCCTCATCGGCAAGCTCGCCAAGCACCACGACGAGAAGGGCATCGCCAAGGACGTGGACGAGGCCGTCCCACCGGGCACCTCGGGTATCATCGCCGTCTTCGAGGAGATCTGGGTCGACGAGGTCGAGCGCCAGCTCGCCAAGGCCGAGAAGAAGGCCCTCAAGGAGGCCGACAAGCAGACCGCCCGCGAGCTGAAGAAGGCCCTCGCGGAGGAGAAGAAGCAGGAGGCCTGAGGCCTCTCTGACCGCTCAGGCGGCCGCGCCGCCGGAGGCGTGCGCGGCCGCTGCGTCCCCGCCCTGCAGTTCGCGGCGCCACGCCGCCAGCACGCGGTGCGCCGCCTCCGCACCGATGATGGGCTCGTCCGGCGCCGGCAGGTGCTCGGGGTGCAGCAGGAACGGCCGCGTCTGCGGCCCGCCCATGCCCCCGTGGAAGGAGATGAGCTCCTCGAACGCGCAGCCCTCGTCGACCTGCTCATCGTAGAAGCTGTTCACCATGATGTCGGCGACGTGGGCGAAGCCGTCGGTGCGCAGCAGATGGGCCGCGGCCGTGGGCGAGAACGGCGCCAGCGGGTCCTCGCCCTCCACGCGGCCCTCGTTCAGGTAGTTGGCGCCGCGGGCGCCCAGAGCCACGGCGCCGTGCTCGGCCGATCGAACCAGCAGCCAGCCGACGTGCGGGTGGGCGCGCAGCGCCGGCAGCAGGTCGGGGTGCCGCTCGTCGATCTCCTCCATCGTCAGGCGCCTCGGCTCGTCCATCAGATAGATGAGCCCGAGGTTGCCCGAGCCCATGACGATGACCTTGCGGTCGCCGACCTGGTGCTTGTCCTCGTCCTTCTGCTCACGGCCGGTCGCCTCGCGCACGGCCTTGGACACGGCGCTGTCGTTCTCGTCGCCGGACCCCAGGTTCTCGACGCCGGCCTCACGCAGGTTGCGTTCGACCAACTGGTCGAGGCCGTACCCGTTCCGCTGCTTGAAGGTGGCGCCCTGCGTCTGCCCGTGGTCGGAGAGCACCACGATCTCGTAGGGGCGCGCCGCGTACCGGCGGGCGCGCGCGACCCTGCCGAACTGCTGGTCGAGCTTGCGCAGCACATCCATCGTGTCCGCGCGCTCGAGGCCGGAGTGGTGCGCGACCTCGTCGTAGCCGGCGAAGCACGCGTAGACCGCCGGCACGCCCATCATCATGTCGCTGATGATGCTGTGCACGGTGAAGTCGCGCACGAACACGGAGAGGCCGGCGCGCATGAACGCGTAGCTGAGAGACCGGTGACCGCGCGGCTGCACGTCCCGGCGCCGCTGCCGCGCCGCGCCGGCGAGCTCGAGGACGACCTCGTAGAAGAAGAGCACGAACGTGCGCGTGACGTTGTAGCCGTCGGCGAGGTAGGCGCGGTAGCCGGGATTCGCCTTCTTCTCCGCCTCCATCCTGCTGACGGTGAGGATCACGTGGTCGGCGTCGCCGGAGAGCAGGTTGCTGCGGCTGGCGCCGCCGTCCGCCAGCAGCCCGCGGCCGGTTGAGTGCCGCTCCTCGATGAGGGCGCAGTCCGCGGGCGCCGAGCAGGTCATGATGCGCCCCGACTCCTTCTCCACCCAGCGGAAGGCGGGGATGTCGTCGTTGGACCCGAGCAGCAGCCCCGCCTGGGAGGCGCCGGTCTGCGACGAGAGGTCGGTCTCCCATTCGGAGAGCCGGTGGGTGCCGGACGCGAGCCAGCGCCCCATCTCGGGCGCGTGGCCGTCGCGGACGGCGCGCTGCAGCACGGGCCGGGCGAGGCCGTCGATCTCGAGGTAGATGATGCCCGGCACACTGGTGACGACGCGGTCCCTGGAGCGGCGGGCGATGCGCTGGGTGACGCGCAGCGAGTAGACGTCCTCGTCGTTGGTGCCGAGCAGCACCTCGAGCGCCACCGTCACGGCCGCCGCGACCAGCGCCACCACCAGAGCCCAGAAGAACCGGTCGACGGTGAACGTGTGGTCCGACAGGTCGGCCGCGACCTTGACCATCCACGCGTCGAGCAGCAGGACCAGGAGAAAACCGACGGCCAGCATGTACGGCAGGCGGAGGGCGGCGATGAGCGGCGGCAGCACGGCGTTCAAGACGGCGATCAACGTCGCGGCGATGAACGCCCCGAGGAGTGTCTCTATCTTGACGCCGGGCACGATCATCGCGGCGATGTACAGCGCGAGGGCGCTCGTCACCCACTGGAGCAGGACCCGGTGCGGACGGATCCTGGGTCGCGCCGGCGACCACTGGGGGATCGCGCCGTACGCCTTCGCCTCGGTCTCTGCCACCTCAGGCCCCTTCCGTCCTACGGATCCGACAAGTGTAGTCCGAAGCGCAAGAGGGGCGGCCCGGCGGGCCGCCCCTCGCGGTGGTGCTCACGTCTCGCCGGCGCTCAGTCCTTGGCGTGCTTCTCGGTGCCGAAGGCCTGCTTGAGCTCCTCTTCCTGGTCGTGCGAGAGGTTGGAGCGCACGAGCGTGGCCTGCGTGCCCTCCACGGCGGCGAGGAACTTGTCCTCGGTCATCTGCCCGATGAGCAGGAACCAGCCGGCCTTGCCCGGCGGCACCGCGTCGCCCATCTGCTCGAGCACCTGCCTGTCGATGCCCGTCTTGCCGAGCTTGCCGAACAGGGCGCCCATGCCGGCGCCGATGGCCAGCCCCAGGAACGGCACGAAGAAGAGCAGGCCGAAGAGCATGCCCCAGAACGCACCGCCCAGCGCGCCCGCGCCGACGAGCTTGTTGCCGTGCTTGACGTGCGGCTTGCCGTCCGGGTCGCGCACGACCATGGAGGCGTCCTGCAGCTGCACGATCATGTCCTTCTGCATCTGCGCCAGTGTGACGCCGAACTCCTCGGCGGCCGCCTCGTTCTCGAAGCCCAGCACCATCAATTCGCTCATACATCCTCCTCGTTGCCGTGATCGAGACCGCCCGGCGCGCGCCGGCCGGCGCGGCTCCTGTCTGGCGGGGTTGTACCCACGGGCGGCATGTCCTCACCCTGTCGCGCGCCGCGGACGCGGGCGCCACCCGCCGTCATTCCGCGGCGGGGCCCCCGAGGGTGGGGAAGTACAGTCGCTCGAGGTCGAGGACGATGCTCTCGAACTCATCACAGAACTCCTCATCGCTCATCGGCTCGAGATCGACCGCCTTCAGGATCCACTCCCGTGCGGCCGACCATCCGAGCAGCATGGCGACGATGGAGGCGATGACGAAACGGGGGTCGCGGGCGTCTGGGCCGCGGGCCTCGCCTTCGCCGGCCACGACCTTCTCGGCGATCTCCACGAGTCGCTCGGTCGCCGCGAACCTCCCGACGGTCCGCTCGAACGAGAGGCCGTCGAGGGCCGAGGAGGCGAGCATGCGCACGTACCCGCGCTGGTGGAGCACGGCCTCTCGCAGCATGAGCTTCGTGGCCTCGATCAGGTCGTCCACATCCGGCGCGGCGTCACGGATGACGGTCTCGCGACGCAACAGCATCGTCCGGTAGACCTGCGCCTTGGAGCCGAGGTACCGGTGCACGAGCGCGTGGCTCACGCCTGCCTCGGCGGCGATGTCCCGCACGCTGACGGCGGCGAAGCCGCGCTGCGAAAAAAGCTTCTCGGCGGCGTCGAGGATGGCCTCCGTGGTCCGCTCCCGGCCGCCTCTAGGCCTGTGGCGCTTGCCTTTGTCCACGTCCGTGTCTCCGGATTCGTGAGAACATGCTCGCACTAGGTCGCACGTAGCCAACCGTATCCCGTGCGCGCCGCCATTACCATATGGTAACTTAGGTCGGCTGGACCACGGCTCACTGAGCCGGCGGCCCTACAAGACGCCTATCCGCCGGTGCGCCGGCGCGACCTGCCGAGAGAGCCAAGGAGGGACCAGTGAGCGAGACGTTCGCGGTCGTGATGGCCGGCTACCAGGCCATAGACGCGGCCAGGCACGACTTCGATGGGCTGGTGCAGCTCATCAAGGACAAGCAGGTCAAGAGCGAGGGCGCCATCCTCGTCGAGCACGACGAGAGCGGAGACGTCCGCGTCTCCGAGACCGGCGACCACCTCGGCCGCAAGGGCATGGGCTGGGGCGGCGGCGTGGGCGTCCTGGTCGGCCTGGCGGCGCCGCCGCTTCTGGCCGCGACCGCCGTGGGCGCGGCCGCCGGCGGCATCGTCGGCAAGTTCGCCAAGCACAAGGTGGAGAGCGGCCTCGAGTCCGGCCTCGGCGAGAAGCTCAAGCCGGGTACGGCGGCGGTCATCGTCATCGTCGCGGAGGCCGACCGGCTGACTGCCGAGAAGGCGCTCGCGGGCTCGCCGGCAAAATCCGTCGCCCCCATGGAGAAGCACGGCCTCAAAGGCCTCAAGGAGGCGCTCGCGGAGGCGGCCGGCAAGTTCACCCCGGACCGCACCGTGCTGCCGATCCCGGACAAGAAGTTCGGCGGGGCCTGTGGCCGCACCATCGCCGAGTCGGCCGCCGACTGGTCCTTCATCCCCGGTGTCTCGGCCCCCGAGAGCGCCCCGAACGTCCTGCTCGTCCTCATCGACGACGCCGGGTTCGGCGGCCCCGACACCTTCGGCGGCGGCATCGCGACGCCGAACCTCACCCGGGTGCAGGACATGGGGCTCACCTACAACCAGTTCCACGTCACCGCCGTCTGCTCGCCGACCCGGGCCGCGCTGCTCACCGGCCGCAACCACCACCGCGTCGGCATGGGCGCCATCGCCGAGTTCCCCGGCCCGTTCCCCGGCTATACGGGGACGCGCCCGCGCAGTTGTACCGCCCTCCCGCGCATCCTCAAGGAGAACGGCTACGTCACCGGCGGGTTCGGCAAGTGGCACATGACCCCGGGCCGCGAGCTGGGGGCGGCGGGCACGTTCGACCACTGGCCGCAGGGCTGGGGCTTCGACCACTGGTGGGGCTTCCTCACGGGGGCGGCCGGCCAGTACGATCCGATCATCACGCAGGACAACTCCACGCTCGGCGTCCCGGAGGGCGAGGACGGCAAGCTCTACTACTTCCCGGACGACATCACCGACAAGTCGGTCGAGTGGCTGCATGCGGTCCGCGCCCACGACCCTCAGAAGCCGTGGTTCGTCTACTACTCCACCGGCTGCAGCCACGCGCCGCACCACGTCGCCAAGGAGTGGGCCGACAAGTACAAGGGCAAGTTCGACACCGGCTGGGACGTCTACCGCGAGCAGACGCTCGAGCGTCAGAAGAAGCTCGGCATCGTCCCTCCGGACACCGAGCTCTCTGAACGCCCCGACCTCTTCCCCGCCTGGGACTCCCTCACCGCGACGCAGAAGAAGCTGTACGCGCGACAGATGGAGGTTTTCGCGGGCTTCTCCGAGAACGCCGACTGGAACGTCGGCCGCCTGCTCGACGCCGTCGAGGAGATGGGCGAGCTCGACAACACGCTCGTTCTCTACATCTGGGGCGACAACGGCGCCAGCATGGAGGGCACCCTCACCGGCTCGTTCAACGAGACCACGTTCTTCAACGGGGTCGTGCTCGAGGCGGACGAGCAGCTGGAGATCATCGAGAAGTACGGCGGCGTGGAGGAGCTGGGCGGCTTCCACACCGCCCCGCACTACGCCGCCGCCTGGGCCCACGCCAACAACACGCCCTTCCAGTGGGGCAAGCAGATGGCGAGCCACCGCGGCGGCACCGTCGACCCGATGGTCGTGGCCTGGCCCGGCCGCATCACGCCGGACAAGGCCGTCCGTTCTCAGTTCACGCACTGCATCGACGTCGTGCCCACGATCCTCGAGCTGGCCGGCATCCCCGAGCCCACGACGGTCGATGGCATCGACCAGGAGCCCATGGACGGTACCAGCTTCGCCTACACACTGGACGACGCGCTGGCGCCCGAGCAGCACACCGTGCAGTACTTCGAGATGTACGGCAGCCGCGCTATCTACAAGGACGGCTGGTGGGCCTGCGCCAAGCTGGACAAGCTGCCGTGGGACTTCAAGCCCGAGACGCTGCGACGGTTCGCTCCGGGCGGGACCTGGGATCCGGAAAAGGACACGTGGGAGCTCTACTACCTGCCGGACGACTTCAGCCAGGCGCACGACGTAGCGGCGGAGAATCCGGAGAAGCTCGCGGAGCTCAAGGAGCTCTTCTGGCAGGAGGCCGAGCGCAACCGCGCCCTGCCGCTCCTGGGCGGCTACGCGGTCTTCTTCGGCATGCTTCCACCGATGCCGACGGTCACGCGCATGGAGTTCGCCGGCGACGTCCAGAACATCCAGACCACGATGATCCCGCGCATCATCGGGCGCTCGTACGCCATCGAGGGCGAGCTGCACGTGCCGGAGGGCGGAGCCGAAGGCGTGGTCTGCGCCTTCGCCGACTTCATCGGCGGGTTCTCGCTCTGGGTGGACGAGAATGGGCTGCTCAACCACACCTACCAGTTCCTCGGCGTGGAGACGTACAAGCAGACCTCGACCGAGCCGATCCCGACGGGCGATGTGAAGGTCAAGATGCTCTTCGAAGCCGACGAGCCCAAGCCGGGCGCGGGCGGCAAGGTGACGCTCTGGGCCGACGACAAGCAGATCGGCGAGGGCAGGCTGGACAAGACCATCTCGCTGATCTTCACGACCTACGCCGGCATGGACATGGGCCGCGACAACGGCGGCGTGGTCGACCTCGCCTACGAGGACCGCGCGCCCTACGCGTTCACGGGGACGGTCAAGAAGGTGACGTTCGACCTCCAGCCGGCGCACCACGAGGCCGAGAAGGCGTTGCACGAGCACGCCGTGACGC
>DASUMX010000039.1:0-7605 GCA_036277455.1 Thermoleophilia bacterium | reverse complement strand
CCTCACGGGCGGCTGGTCGCGCTGTCAGGCCGTCAGAGCGTGAGGCCCCCCTTTCCCTGGTCGTCCGGAGTCATCGGGGTCACGGCGCCCGCGGGAGGGTCCGCGTTGGGAAGGATCTTGCCCGCTTCGCCGGCCGCCATGGCCTCCATCGCCGCACCCTCGGCCGGCGACTCGTCGATCTCCTTGATGGTCGCGCTGAGATCGACGCCGCGGGCCTTTTGGATCGCATAGATGATGGCGCCGGCGATGACGACGACCACCAGGGAGACGATGACGAGGTAGTTGTCGTACCACACGGCGTCCGGCGTCCGCGGCCACACCAGGTTGATGATCATGAAGACGCCGTACACGAGAGCGAGGATGTTGACCGGCCAGCCCCACTTGCCCAGGTTGAAGTAGGCCCTGTCCTTCGGCCAGCCCCGGCCCCGCGCGATGAGGCCACCGAACACCACCATCTGGTAGGCGATGTAGGTACCGGCGGTGGCCCAGGCGGTGACACGGGCGATGGCGATGAACGGGTCGCTGCCGCCGAGGTTCACGTACAGCAGCACGACGATCGCCGCCGCGGCGACGAAGATCGCCGACGCCAGCGGGGTCTTGGTACTCGGATGCACGTAGCCGAAGAACTTCGAGGCGGGGATCATCTTGTCGCGGCCGAAGGCGAACAGCAGCCGCGACGTCGCCGCCTGGATCGCCAGGCAGCAGACGAAGATGGCGATGCACACGGTGACCAGGAAGGTATCCGTGACCCAGGTCGGGAAGTGCGCGTCGAAGATGAACGCGATCGCCCCCGTCCCCTGCGCCTGCGTCTCGGCGACGTCCGGGATGGCGAGGACCATCGCCACCAGCCAGAACGCGCTGATGATCGCGGTGATGGCGATCGCGAAGATCATGGCGCGCGGCACTTCACGGGTCGGATTGATCGTCTCTTCCGCGAGTCCCCCGGCGGTGTCGAAGCCGTACAGCACCCAGGCGCCGGTGAGCATCGAGGCGAGGAAGATGCTGCCGTAGCCGAAGAGCGCGCCCGATCCGGCGCCCGGCGTCGTGTCGAACAGCACGCTCAGGCTCTGGTGATCACCCTTTCCGAAGAGGACCGCGGCGTACAGCGCGATGGAGATCACCACCAGCCCGATGATCTCGGTAACGGTCCCGAGGTTGTTGAAGAAGGCCGTGACCTTGACGCTGAGGACGTTCAGGATCATCGGCGCCACGGCGTAGCAGACCGCGATGATGAGCAGCGTCGTCGTGTTGCTCGCGTCCCAGCCCATGAGAGCACAGACGATCGGCGCCACGCCGAAGGCGACGGCCGCGACCGTGACCACGAGCGCGGTGGCGAAGACCCAGGCGACCCACCAGCCGTAGTCGCCGCCCATGAAGCGTTTGGCCCACTGGTAGATGCCGCCGGCCAGCGGATAGTGCGAGGCCGCCTCGGCGAACACCAGCGCGACCATGAACTGGCCGAACACGATGATCGGCCACTGCCAGATGAGGCCGGCCGGCCCGCCGATGTCCAGGCCGTAGTAGAAGAGCGCGTAGAAGCCGTTGGTCGCCGAGATGAAGCTGAAGGCGATGGCGAAGGTGGAGAAGAAGCCCAGCGAGCGCCGCAGGTCCTGCTTGTAGCCGAACTTGGCCAGCTGCTCCATGTCCTTCTTGTGCTGCGCGTCCATCTCGTCGTGGAACAGGCCGTGGTGATGCTCAGGTTCCGGTGACACGGCTCACCTCCAGTGCGGGTAGGTGACGTAGAAGAAGCGGCCGTACGTGGTGGTGCTCCAGAAGACCACCAAACCCTGCTTCTGAGGGATGTAGACGACGTCGCCGGGCAGGAACGAGCGCGTCGCGCCGTTCTCGGTGAGCGTGATCTCCCCCTCGATCATGTAGCAGGCCGCAGCGTCGTCGTCGTAGTCGAAGTCGACGGGGGCGCCGGGGAAGACCTCGCAGATCCCGGCGCAGAACGGTGCGCCCTGCGTCCGGTCGAAGACGTCGACCAGGCTCAGCTTGCTCTCCTCGCCGACGTCCAGTGGCGTCGTGGCGATGTCGGACGCCGCCACATGGCGGAACTCCATCTCTACCTCCTTGCTGGCGTAGACGTCACGCTGCGGTGCACCTGCGCACCCGACGGTGAGGTAGTGCCGGCAGACGCCGGCGGAGTGATCTGCCCGTGCCCCCCTTTCGTCTCGACCCGATCCACCGCGCCGCGCTCGGCAGCGGCCGACCCCCTGTGATGGGCGTTGACTCACGACGACTCTAGCCGGACAATGCGCGGGAGCAAGACCAGTAAAGTACGAGGAGAGTGTGAGGTAATGCCTAGCTTTCGCATACCGCCGCCGCTGCGCCACGTGCTGCCCTTCCGCGAGCAGGACGTGTCCCTGAGCTCACCCGGGTTCGCCGGCAGCCAGCCACAACCCCCCATCACCGCCAAGGACAAGCGGCTGCAGGCCTTCCTGAGCGTCAGCTTCGGCGTCCTCTACGACTGGAACATCGAGACCGGCGCCATCGCCTTCACCGATGAGGTCGACGCCATGCTGGGGCTCCCCCCCGGCGGGTTCCCGCGAGGCATCGAGGGGTGGCTCGAGAGCATCCATCCGGACGATCACGAGGCGACGATGGAGGCGCTCTCCGCGGCCATCCTCGACGGGGTCCCGTTCAGCTGCGAATACCGGCTGCGACACGCCGATGGGTCGTGGGCCACCGTCAGCGACCAGGGCGTGCTCCTCACCAACCGGTCTGGTCGCGCCACCAACATGATCGGGGCGATGCGCGACGTGACCCGCGAGCGCGCGTCGCAGGCCGCGCGGCGCGAGGCGGACGAGCTGCGGAGCGTGCTGTTCAGGCTCCCCAGCCCGGCGATGCAGGTGGACGAGCGTGGCGTCTACGTCGATGCCGACTCGCACGCGCTGGCCTTCTTCGAGCGGTCACGGGACGAGATGCTCGCGGCGACCGTTCGAGACGACTTCCCCGAGGCGGTCGCGGCGACGATCGTCTCGGCGGAGCCGGGCGCCGCCGTGCGCGAACTCGAGGTCGCCTGCCGGGTGGGAGGGAGCACCAAGCACATGCTGCTCAGCATCGTGCCCACGCGGATCGGCGGGCGCCGCGGCTGCTTCCTCCTCGGCGCCGACATCACTGGTCAGAAGGGGATGCAGGAGGCGCTGGCGCGCTCGGAGCGCGCGCTGCGTCACCAGGCGACGATCCTCGACGAGCGCAACGCCGCCCTCAAGGTCCTGCTCGAGCAGCGGGAGCAGGACCACAAAGAGCTCGAGGAGCGCATCGTCTCCAACCTCGACCAGATCATCGAGCCGACGCTCGAGCGGCTGAGCCGCGCCCTGCGGCACCGTCCCGAACGGCTCGACGTCGACGCGCTGCGCGGCAACCTGCGCGAGATCGTCGGCCCGTTCGGCCAGCGGCTCGCGCAGCGGTCGACGTCGGAGGAGCCGCTCACCAGACGCGAGAAGGAGGTCGCGGCCCTGGTGCGGCAGGGTCGCACGAGCGCAGAGATCGCCGAGGCGCTGCATGTGAGCCGAGCGGCGGTCGCCTTCCACCGCGGCAACATCCGGCGTAAGCTCGGCGTGCCCAAGGGCGGGCCACAACTCGCGACGCACCTGGACGCGCTCTCCCACGATTGAGGCGCCGGAGCCCGGCAGCGCCGCCCTACTGGTTCTCGAGCAGCTCGTCCTCGTAGACGTCGCGCACGACGCGCGCCGGCACGCCCATCAGGACCTTGCGGGCCGGCGCGTCCTTGGTGACGACCGCGCCGGCGGCGATGAACGCCTCTTCGCCGATCTCGATGCCGGGGCAGAGCACCACGCCGCCGCCGACGCGGGCGCCGCGGCGGATGGTCGCGCCTTTGATCAGCTCATGGCGCTTCTCCGTGCGGCCCATGTAGTTGTCGTTGGTGGTCTGCACGCAGGGCGCGATGAAGCAGCGGTCCTCGATGGTCATGTACGCGGTGATGTACACGTTGGTCTGGATCTTGGTGCCGTCGCCGATCGTCGTGTCGTTCTCGACGACGCTGCCGCGCCCGACGACGACCTTCTCGCCCAGCGTGCAGCGCTCGCGGACCCCCGCGTAGTCGCCGATGATGCAGCCTGCGCCGAGCTGGGTGCCGCGATAGACGACGGCGCCGGTGCTGACGACGCAGCCCGGACCCAGCACGAGCGGCGGCAGCTCGCCGCGCTTGGCGGTGCTGGTCGGCGAGAGGCTCGGCACCTTGCCGAGCACGGCGCCGTCCTGGATGTAGCAGCCGGCGCCGATGACCGTGTCGGCGTGGACGACCACGTTGGCTCCGAAGGTCACGTCGGCGCCGATGATGGTGACGCCCTCGCCGAGGAGCAGATTGTGCCCGAGCGGGCTCGGATACATCGTCACCGTCACAGCTCCGTGGTCTTCACGGGACGGCCGCCCTCGCGCAGGCTGATCTCCATGGCGTCGAGGACCTTGACCACGTTGAGCGCGTCGCGCCCGTCGCTGCGCGGCGTCTCGTCGTTCACGATGCAGTCGATGAAGTGCTGGGTCTCGAGGCGCAGCGGCTCGTCGTTGCCGATCTTGGGGATGTGGATGTCCCCGAAGTGCAGGGTGACGAACTCGCCGTACGTCTCGAACTTGGTGCGCGTCGTGGTCGCGCCCTTGTCGTACACCGTGATCTTGCGCTCGGACTCCATGTCGTCGAAGACGACCATCTTCTTCTCGCCGACGACGGTGATCTTGCGGCTCTTGTGCGGGTCGAGCCAGCTGACGTGCAGGTGGCCGACGATGCCGCTCTTGTACTTGATGTAGCCGAAGACGACGTCCTCGACCGCGTCCTGCAGGTAACACTCGCCGCGGGCGCTGACCTCCACCGGCTCGTCGCCGGTGAGGTAGTTGAGCACCGAGATGTCGTGCGGGCCGAAGCTCCAGAGCGCGTTCTCGTCGGTGCGCACCTTGCCGAGGTTGAGCCGGTTGGCGTAGGCGTAGAAGACCTTGCCGAGCTCGCCCGAGTCGATGAGTTCCTTCATCTTGGCGACCGCGGGGTGGTACTCGAGCAGGTGGCCGACCATGAGCTTGACACCGTAGTCGTCGGCGGTGGCCAGCAGGTCCTGCGCGTCGGCGGCCTTGAGCGCGATGGGCTTCTCGATGAAGGTGTGCTTGCCGGCCTCGAGCGCCTTCTTGCCGAGCGCGTAGTGCGTGGGCACCGAGGTGGCGACGACGATCGCGTCGAGCGCGTCGTCGCCGAGCAGCTGGGCGTAGTCGTCGGTGACCGTCGCCGCCGGGTACAGGCTGTGCGCCTTGGCCAGATTGGCCTCGTCGAGATCGCAGCAGTACGCGAGCTCGGCGCCGGGCAGGCGGTCGAAGTTGCGGGCGAGATTCGGGCCCCAATAGCCGAGCCCGACCACGCCGACGCGGACCTTGTCACTCACGAGTGGGTCTCCCCTCTTACAGTTTCCAGACGTTGCCGGCGCTGGGAATGCCGGCCGTGGCGTTGCGGAAGTCGATCACGAGATCGGCGTCGTGCACGACCCCGCGATAGTCGATGTCGGAGTGCGCGGTCACGATCGTCACCACGTCGTAGGCGGCGAGCGAGCGGTGGTCGTCGATGGGCACCGAGCTGAGGCCGAACTCGGGCAGCTCGGGGCAGTACGAGTCGTGGTAGTCCACTCGGGCGCCGCGCGCGCGGAGCAGCTTGATCACCTTGAGCGCGGGGCTCTCGCGGAGGTCGTCGATGTCGGCCTTGTAGGCCACTCCGAGGACGAGCACCTTGGCCCCGTGCAGGCTCTTGCCGCGCGTGTTGAGCGCGCGGTGGAGCTTCTCGACGCAGAAGTACGGCATGTTCTCGTTGACCTTGCCGGCCAGCTCGATGAACTCCGTCCAGAAGTCGAACTCGCGCGCCTTCCAGCTCAGGTAGAACGGGTCGATCGGGATGCAGTGGCCGCCGAGGCCCGGGCCGGGCTGGAACTTCATGAACCCGAAGGGCTTGGTCGCGGCGGCGTCGATGACCTCCCACACGTCTATGTCCATGCGGTCGCAGAGCATCGCGAGCTCGTTCATCAGCGCGATGTTGACGCTGCGGAAGATGTTCTCGAGCAGCTTGGTCATCTCCGCGACCTCGGGCGTGCTCACCGGCACGACGTGGTCGAGCGCGGGGCCGTAGACCTCGAGCGCGCGCGCCGTGCAGGCGGGCGTGAGACCGCCCACGACCTTGGGCGTGCTCCTGGTGGTGTAGTCGGTGCGCCCGGGGTCGACCCGCTCGGGCGAGAAGGCGAGGTGGAAGTCGACCCCGGCCGTGAGTCCGGAGCCGGCCTCGAGGATCGGCGCCAGCTCGTCGCGGGTCGTACCCGGATACGTGGTGCTCTCGAGGGTGACGAGCTGGCCGCGCCGCAGGTGCCCGGCCAGCTTCTCGGTCGCGTCCTTCACCAGCGTGAGGTCCGGCTCGCGGTTGGCGTTGAGCGGGGTCGGCAGGCAGATGATGTCGGCGTCGCAGTCCTCGGTGGCGGCGTAGTCGGTCGTGGCGCGGATGAGGCCCTTGTCGACCACGACCTTGAGCGCGTCGCTGGAGACGTCCTGGATGTAGCTGCGGCCGGCGTTGATCTCGTCGCAGCGCGAGGCCACGGCCTCGACACCGACGACCTCGATGCCGGCCTCGGCGAACACCATCGCGAGCGGCAGGCCGACGTAGCCGAGGCCGATGACTGCGATCTTCACGTGTGCTCCTAGAGATTCGCCCGAGGCGGCGGACGGCCGCCCCACCAAGTCGGGCATTCTATCGTATTCACCTGCGCCGCTTCGAACCACGGCGCCCGGCCTCCTCCTTCGACTCCACCGATCGCGTCCGGCTGCCGATGGAGGAGGGGATGGGTAGAATCGGAGCATGAGCGTGATGGAGCGACCGGACGTCGAGAACATCCCGGGCGACCTCGACCGGTTCCTGGGCAACTTCTTCAGCCGCCGCGGCTGGAGCAGCGAGATCAAGTACGACCCCGCCGAGGATCGCCTGTACCTCGAGGTCCGGCTGGCGGACGCGAGGCTCTCCGCCGACGACCGTTTCTTCTCACTCGTCGAGTACTTCGCGCGCGCGCAGGACTCGGTGCTGCGCCGGCACTCCGGCCTCCCCCTGCAGGCACGCGTGTTCGCCGACGACGGGCGCGACCTCACGGGAACGCTGCACGCGCGCGGCTCCAGCTACCTCGACGACAACGCGCGCGGCAACGGCATGCGCCGCCGGCTGCTGCTGCTGAGCTTCCGGCGGCGGCTCCTCGCACGAGTCCTGCCGGGAGTGCTTCTCTGGGCCCTGGTCTTCACCGTGCTCGTCGGTGTCGTGGGCCTGCGTCTCGAGGTCGTCCTCGCGGTCGCCGTCGGCGCGCTCGTCATCCAGGCGATCGTGATGTGGTCCGCGGCGGCGCGACGACGGTGACGACCCCCGCCACCCCACAAGACGCCGCCACTGCGGCGCTGGCCGACGTGGCCGAGCGCCTGCAGCGGCGTCTCCTGCCGGCAGCGCCGCCCGAGATGGCCGGCCTCGACATCGCCTTCACCTACCGCTCCGCCAGCGCCGGCGTGCTCAGCGGCGGCGACTTCGTCGACTACTACACGCGGCCGCCGTCCGGCAGCCTCGCGTTCGCCATCGGCGACGTCGCC
>DASUMX010000038.1:0-2545 GCA_036277455.1 Thermoleophilia bacterium | reverse complement strand
TCCGATCCCATCGACGTGCTCGCCAAGGTCGGCGGGCTCGACGTCGCCGGCATGACCGGCGTGTTCCTCGGCGGCGCCGCGCACCGGGTCCCCGTCGTCATGGACGGGTTCATCAGCGCCGCCGCGGCGCTCGCGGCCGTCCGCCTCTGCCACGAGTGCGTCGACTACATCCTGCCCAGCCACGTGAGCATCGAGATCGGTCACCAGGTGGTGCTGGACGAGCTCGGCCTGGTGCCGCTGTTCGACCTGCAGATGCGGCTGGGCGAGGGGACGGGGGCAGCGCTGTCGATGAGCATCATCGAGGCCTCCGCCCGCATCCTCAGCGAGATGGCCACCTTCGAGAGCGCCGGCGTGGCCGGCGACCCCTCCGAGGCAGACGCCGAGCTGACGCGGTAAGGTCGGAGCGTGACGGATCCCAGCGACACGCGCGTCGGCGAGACGACCGGACGGCCGGAGGCGCCGCTGCCGGCCGGCGGCGGAGGCACCGGCTCCGCCGGCCGTCGCGCGACGCTGGCCATCACCTTCCTCACCGGCATCCCGCTCAAGGTCGAGGGCGAGGTCAGCCCGGGCGAGCTCTGGGGGAGCATGGGGTGGTACCCGCTGGTCGGGCTCGTCATGGGCGCCGCGGCCTGGGCCGCATACGCGGGGCTGCTCTCGTTCCTGCCCGCTCTGGTCGCGGCGACGCTCGTGGTCATCCTGCTGGAGCTGCTCACGCGCGGTCTGCACCTCGACGGCGTGATGGACACCGCCGACGGCCTCCTGAGCGGCGCGCCGCGCGAACGCGCGCTCGAGATCATGAAGGACCACAACGTCGGCGCGATGGGCGTGGCGGCGGCGGTACTGCTGCTGGTGCTCAAGGTCGCGGCTCTGGGCGCGCTCGCGCGCGCCGACGCGGGCGCGCCGCTGCTCGCCGGCTGGTGCGCGGCACGCACGCTGCCGGCGCTCAACGTGTACTGGTGGCCGTACGCGCGCCCCGCCGGCACCGGCGAGGCGTTCACGCGGGAGCACACGCCGGGGCCGCTGCAGCTGGCCGGCGGCTTCCTGCTGGCCGGCGTGGTCGTCGCTGGGCTGGCCGGCCTCTGGGCCGGCGCGGCCGGCTCCTGGTACGCCGGGCTCGTCGTCGCGGTTGTGGCGATGGCTGTCGCGCTCGGCGTACAGGCCGCCGTGGCGAAGCGGCTCGGCGGCCTCACCGGCGACGTCTACGGCATGGGCATCGAGCTGGCCGAGGCGGCCGCCCTGGTCACGGGGTGCGCCGTCGTCGGTCTCGCGACATGATCAGGGCAAGAGCGACCGAGGATCACACATGAAGCTGTATCTGGTGCGGCACGGACAGTCCACGGGCAACATCGGCGGCACGCTGATGGGTCAGAGCGACCACCCCCTGACGCCGCTCGGGGAGGACCAGGCGCGAGCGGCCGCGGAGCGACTCGCAGCGTTCGGACCCATGCCGGTCTACTCGAGCGACCTGCCGCGTGCCCGGGCGACGGCCGAACACATCGCCGCCGCCTGGACGGCCGACGACCACGGCCCCGGCGCGCCGCCGGAGATCGTCCTCGACCCGCGCCTGCGCGAGATCTCGCTCGGCGACTACGAGGGTCGCCCGTGGCAGGAGTTCGAGGCCGACACGGAGCTCACGGCGGCGTTCGCTGAAGATCCGTACCGCACACCCCTGCCCAACGGCGAGTCGCTCGAGCACCTCGAGGCGCGCGTCCACGCCGCGGTGATCGACGTCCTCGAGCCGTTCGGGGTCGACGACACCGGCGCGGCCTGCGGCCACGCGGTGAGCCAGGGCGACGCGAGCGCCACGGACCGCAACACCGAGGCGATGCGGGCGGGCGCAGCCGCGGCCGCCCTCGACGGCGCCGCCGCCGCGGTCGCTGCGGACGACGAGATGGCGGACGACGCAGGGCTGCCGGACACGATGGACGCGAGCGTGGTCGCGACCGGCCTGGTGTCCGTCGAGGGCGGCGGCAGCGCCTGCCTCGTCGCCCACGACGGGCCGATCAGGGCCATCCTCAACCACTACCTGGGCGTGCCGCCCGAGAAGTGGTGGACGCTGTCCACCACCCACGGCGGCGTGTCACTGGTCGAGTTCGCCGGCGGCTGCGTCACCATCCGCTTCATCAATGCGACCGGTCACCTCGCGGGACTCGAGCCGGACAAGTACGTCCCCTCCGACGACTGACGCGCTCCGCGCCCGCTTCTGCCCGCAGTGTTCTTCGTCCCTCATGACTGGCGCCTCGCGCTGGCGACGGTGCTGCTCGCGGGGCTCATCGATGTGACCCTGGGGGAGCCGCCCAACGCGCTGCACCCTGTAGTGTGGATGGGCCGGCTGATCGGCGCGCTGGAGCGGCGCCGGCCGCGTAGCCGGCCCGGCGCCGAGTTCGCCTACGGCATCATGATCGTCCTGGTGACGGCCGGAGCGGCGTTCGCCGCCGGCCTCGCCCTCACGCTCGTCCTGGACCGGATGCCCTGGTGGATCGCGCTGCCCGTCGGCGCCTGCGCGCTCAAGACGACCTTCTCGCTGCGCGGGCTGGTGCGCGCC
>DASUMX010000037.1:0-18531 GCA_036277455.1 Thermoleophilia bacterium | reverse complement strand
CGCGCGCCGCCGACGGCGTCGCCGTCGGCGATCCTCTCGATCAGGCGACCTTCATGGGCCCGGTGGCGGGTCGCAGGCCGTTCGACACGGTGCGTGACTACATCGACGTCGGCGCCGCCGAGGGGGCACGGCTGGTCGCCGGCGGCCCCGCGCGTCCCGAGGGCCTCGACAGAGGGTTCTTCGTGCGGCCCACGGTGTTCGCCGACGTCGCGCCCGACATGCGCATCTTCCGCGAGGAGATCTTCGGCCCCGTGCTCTGCATGACGCCGTTCCGTGACGAAGAGGACGCGATCGAGCTGGCCAACGCCACGGACTTCGGTCTCTCCGGCTACGTGCACTCGGCGGATCTGGAGCGGGCGCGGCGCGTGGCCGGCCGCATGCGCACCGGGATGGTGCACCTCAACGGCGCGCCGACCGACGCCCGCGCGCCCTTCGGCGGCTACAAGCAGTCCGGCAACGGCCGTGAGTGGGGCCGGTTCGGGCTCGAGGACTTCCTCGAGGTCAAGGCGGTGATGGGCTGGAAGCCGCCAGGTCGCTGAGCACCACGTCCACGTCCTCGCGGGTCGTCAGCGGATTGACGAAGCAGAAGCGCAGGACGGTCTCGCCGGCGTGCCTGGTCGGCATGAGCATGGCGACGCCGCGCGCCAGCGCATCCGCGCACCACGCGGCGTAGTCGTCCGCCGACCAGCCGGTTCGGCGCACCAGGAGCACCGTGAACGCCGGCGCGATCACGAGCTCGAGCTCGGGCGTCCTGGCGATCCGCGTCGCGGCGTACGCCGCCACCTCCACGCAGTGGTCCACGGCGGCGGCGTAGGCGCCGGTGCCGTAGGCCAGGACCGACGCCCAGAGCGGCACGCCGCGCACCCGCCGCGTGAGGTGCACGGCGAGGTCGGATGGGTCTCCTCGCTCGACGTCGCAGATGGCGTCCAGGTAGTCCGCCGTCTGCGTGAGCGAGCGGCGCGCCGCCGTGCAGTCGCGGTAGACGACGGCGGCGCAGTCGAACGGCGTGTAGAGCATCTTGTGCGGGTCGACGATGAACGAGTCCGCCCCCTCGATGCCGTCGAGCAGCGGGCGCGTGCGCGGGGAGAGCAGCGCGGCGCCGCCGTAGGCGCCGTCCACGTGCAGCCACAGGCCGTGGCCGGCGCAGATGGTCGCGACGCCGGCCAGGTCGTCGAAGGCGCCGGTGTTGGTGGCGCCCGCCGTCGCCACCACGGCGACGATGTCAGCCCGGTCGCGCCCGGTCAGCGCCATCTCGAGCACACGGCCGTCCAGGCGCCCGTGCGCGTCGGCCGCGGGCGCCGTGACCAGCTCGCAACCCATGATGTGCGCGGCGGCCGCCATGGACGAGTGCGCCGACGCGCCGGCGACGATGACGCGGCGGCCATGGGCGTCCTCTCCGCCGCCGCGCGCCGCCACGAGGGCGCTCAGGTTGGCGATGGAGCCGCCGCTGACGAAGGTGCCGCCGGCTGATTCGGGGAAGCCGGCGGCGTCCGCCAGCCAGCGGAGCACGGCGTCCTCCGCCTCGACGGCGGCCCCGGCCTCGAGGCGGCTGCCGCCGTAGATCATCGCTGCGGACAGCGCCATGTCGGCGAACGTCGCGGCTACCGTGGCAGTGCCCGGCACGAAGGCGAAGTACCGCGGGTGGTCCGGCGGGATCGCCGTGGGGATCACGGCATCGCGGAGCGTCGCCAGCGCAGCTCTGGCCCCGATGCCTTCCGGCGCGAGCGGCGGCAGCGGTCCGGACGCGGGCCTGGCCGGGAGGACGCCGCGACGGTCGGCGAGCCGCGCGAGCGCCCAATCCACCAGCTCGTGCGCCACCGCCGCGTCTTCGGGCGTCGGCTCGTGCATGCTCATGACCGCGCCACGGCGGTCAGCGCTCGCCGTCGTAGTAGTCGACCTCGCTCCTGCGGCGGACCAGGAACCCCTTGACGCCGCCGCCCGGCCACACGCCGAACTTCTCGCTGTCGGGGTAGTAGCTGACGTCCACCTCCGGCATCGTGGAGAGCATGAGGATGCGCACCGGGGCCTCCGTCGCGTTGGTGACCTTGTGGGCGCCGGAAGGGCCGGGCGGGAAGCACACGGTGTCACCCGGCTCGAGCGCCTCTTCGAGCTCACTCTGGCCGGAGGCGCGGCGCAGCGTCGGCCGTCCACTCAACACGATCAGCCACTCCTCGGCGCCGAACTCGAAGTGGTACGGGCACACGCTCTCGCCCGGCGGGAGGTCGTAGACACTGCCGCCGATCTGCGCGGCGGCGATGCGCGGCGCGAGCTTGACCGCCCCCGCCCGGTAGCCCGGCGGGTCCTCCGGGTCGGTCTCGGTGGCGATGGTGAACACGTTCACGGGCTTCATGGCTCCTCCTCGCGGCCGCCGCCGGGGTGGCTCCGGCATCGATCCACCGGCCGTCACGGGGTGACCGCAGACCGGCCGGGGCATGACCAGTGTATGACCCGGGACGAACAGAAGCGCGCCGCGGCCGTCGCGGCGATGGCGTACGTGCAGGAGGGGAGGGCGGTCGGCGTCGGGACGGGGTCGACGGCGGCGTTCTTCATCGAGGAACTGGCGGCGCGGCCGAAGCTGGTCGCCGCCGCCGTCCCGAGCTCCGAGGCATCCGCGGCCGCGCTGCGCGCGGCAGGCATCCGGCTGGTCGGGCTGGACGAGACCCCGTCGCTGCCGCTGTACGTCGACGGGGCGGACGCGGTGGACCCCCGGCTCCGGCTGGTCAAGGGCGCCGGGGGGGCGCTCGCCCGGGAGAAAGTGGTGGCGAGCGCCGCCGAGCTCTTCGTCTGCATCGTCGACGAGAGCAAGTTGGTCGATCGGCTCGGCGATCCCGCGCGCGGTGCGGCCGGCGTGCCGGTCCCGCTCGCCGTGCTGCCGATGGCGGCGGCGTTCGTGGCCGAGCGCGTGCGCGCGCTCGGCGGGACCTCCGCCGTCCGCCGGGGCTACCGCAGCGACGACGGCCTGGCGATCCTCGACGTCACGGGCCTGGACCTGGGCGACCCGGAACGGCTCGAAGCCGAGCTCGGCGTCATCCCCGGTGTCCTCGAGAGCGGTGTCTTCGCGCGCCGGGCGGCAGACGTGGTCCTGGCCGGCGGGGACGACGGGGTGCGCACCATCGTCGGGCGCTGACCGCCGCCTCAGACCTGCTTGAAGACCATGATGCTGCCGGAGTAGCAGCAGACCCAGACGCTCCTGGTGGGGGCGTCGTAGGTGATCCCGATGGGCAGCGAGTCGGTGCCGAGGGTGTCGACGACCTTCATGTCGCTGGTGCGGATGTGGCTCATCGTGCTCGAGTCGTAGTTGACGACGAACAGCGACTTGCCGTCCGGCGCGATCGCCATGCTGCGCGGCTGTGAGCCGGTGGAGACCTTGTCGACGACCGTGCCGGTCCCGGGATCGATCTTGGCGACGCTGCCCTCGTTGTTGAGCGTCGCGTACAGGTACTTGCCGTCGCCGGCCATGCACAGGTGCCGCGGCCCGCTGCCGGCGCCGCGGATCCACTCCACCGAGAAGTCCTCGAGGTCGACCGCGGCGATGTCGGAGGTGCCCATGACGGCGACATACGCCGTCTTTGAGTCCGCCGAGACGGCGATGCCGCGGGGATACGGACCGAGGGAGATGTCCTTCACGACTTTGCTGGTGTGGACGTCGATGACGCTCAGGCTGTACGAGCACCAGTTGCTCACCAGGACGTACTTCTGGTCGGGCGTGACGGCGACGTACTTGGGGACCTCGCCGACCTTGATGACCTTGTCGACCTCGAGGTCGGCGAGCGACACCCGGTACACGTAGCTCCTGGACGCGCCGCCCGGCGAGCAGACGTCGTGCCCCTCCACGAAGCCGTCGCCGTACATGGAGTACTGGGAGACGTAGGCGAAGCGCCCGTCGGGGAGGAAGGCGCACTCGACGGGCGCCCCTTGGATCGTGTCGCCGTGGCCCTTGATGCGGAACCGCGCGGCGTCGATCGAATCCGGGATCGTCTCCACGAGCCTGAGTGTCGTGGAGTCGTACACGGTCATCGTGTGCTTGTACATCATGTTCTGCGCGAACACGTAGCCGCTGCCGGAGCTCACCACCGACTTGGGCGAGATGTCCGCGTCGACGATCGTCTTGCGGAGCTTGAGCTTGAGCGACGAGGAGGGCGGGCCAGTCCAGGCGGTCGGGCTTGGGGAGGGTGCGAGCCCGGCCTCACCGCCTTCTGCGGACCCGGAAGCCGAGCCGCCGGAGGACGCCGCGCTGCCGCCGGAGGCCGGGTCCGAGCCACAGCCGCCGACCGCCGCCCAGACGACGCCGGCGAGCACGGCGACGAGCGCGACGACGGCGACGAGGGCGAAGAGCCTGCGCCGCCGGTACACGCGCGCCCTGCCGGCGTGCCGCGGGCGCCGGCCGGCCGGTCTCGGGCTGCGGCTCTGGGGGCTCACGATCGCGCCGCTACCGCAGGACGGTGACGAGGCGGCGCAGCGCCTCGTCCAGCGTCTCCCTGCGGCAGCCGAAGTTGAGGCGGAGGCAGGCCGGGTCGCCGAAGGCGGCCCCGGCCGACAGAGCCACCCCGGCGGAACGGCACGCGGCCGCCGGGTCCTCCAGCCCGAGGGCGCGCACGTCGAGCCACGCGAGATACGTCGCCTCCACGTGCGTCATGCGCACCCGCGGGAGCTCTGCGGCGACGAACGCCTCGAGCGCGTCGCGGTTGCCGCGCAGGTAGTCCAGCAGCCCGGCGTGCCAGTCGCCGCCGTGCCGGTAGGCCGCCTCGGCGGCGGCGACGGCGAAGCAGCCGGGAAACGGCAGCAGTCCCTCACCCGGCTGCAGCAGCCGCCGGCGCAGCTCCTCGTCGGCGACGACGGCGAAGGCGAGGTTCAGGCCGGGCAGGTTGAAGGTCTTGCTGGGCGACATGAACGTGACGATGCGGTCCTGGTCGTCAGGTCCGGCGAGCGCCGAGGGGATGTGCACGAGGTCGTCGAGGACCAGGTCGCAGTGGATCTCGTCGCTGACGAGGACGAGGTCGTGGCGGCGGCAGAAGTCCAGCACGGTCTCCACATCGACACCGCGCCACACGCGCCCCAGCGGGTTGTGGGGGTGGCAGAAGAAGAGGACGCGGGTGTCCGGCGTGACCGCCGCCTCCATCGCGTCGAGGGGCAGCTGCCAGCGCCCGTCCCGAAGGCCGGCCGGCACGGTGATCAGACGCCGGCCGCGGTGGCCGGGCGCCTCCAGGAACGGCGGGTAGACTGGGGTGACGGTGAGGATCGCCTCCCCCGGCGCGGCGAACGCGTCGCAGGCGAGGTTGAGCCCGGGCACGATGCCCGGCAGCCAGGCGATCCAGCCGGGGTCGATGCGCCAGCCGTAGCGCCGCTCGAGATGTCCCGCGACGGCCTCGGCCAGCGAGTCCGGCGCCAGCGCGTACCCCAGGACGCCGCGGCGCGCGACGGCCTCGAGCGCCTCCACCACCGGCGGCGGCGAGGCGAAGTCCATGTCGGCGACCCACAGCGGCAGCACGTCGCCGTCGTACATGTCCCACTTGAAGCTGGCGGTGCCCCGGCGGTCGATGGGCGTGTCGAAGAAGGCCGCGTCCATACAGCTAGGCTAGCAGACGCTGCCGCCCGGGGCGGTCTGCCGGCTCAGGCTGCCGCGCGCTCGCGCAGGGCGACGCTCAGCCGCGCCGCCCGCTCTCGCTCCGCGAACGCGTGAGAGCGGCAGCGGGCGCTGCAGTACTTGCGCCGCGGGTTGGTGGTCAGGAAGCGGGCGCCACACTGCGAGCAGCCGCGCTCGACCTCCTGCGATTCGAGTCGCCGCAGGGGTATCACGTCGCTGCGCCGCTGGTGGACGGCGCATCGCGACGATGGGTTGTACATGGAGAGGAGGGTGGTGCAGCCGGGCTGCGCGCACACGCGCCCCTGGCCGTAGAAGCGGATACGGTCGCTCCGCCGGCCCGGGGTGAGCGGCTCGAGGCTGCCTCTGCTGTCGACATCCATCAGATCACACTGCCCTGGTCGCCGTTCGCCTCAGCCGGGGCATCGGGGACGGGGAGCCGCGAGGGCGGAGGCCGCCAGATGCCTCGTCGAGATCTTCAAGGTCTTCTCGGGGTTCTTCCCGTGCAATGTCGGTCCGTGACAACGGAGGCCGTTTTTGTCCTGTATGCTGGCTCGATCGCCCGTTTTGTGAGAAGCTCCAGACTCATACGACCCCTGAAGGACCCTCCGCGTAAGGACACGCCCAGAATGAAGATCCGCCTGATCGAGCCCATCTCTCCCAGCCGTCACCTCTGGTCCAAGTCGTACTTCGTGCGCCTCGGCCTGCCGATGATCGGCGCGGCGCTCGTGGAGGCGGGGCACGACGTGCGCATCTTCAACCCGCAGCTGGCGCCGATCGACTGGGCCGACGTCTACTCGTCCGACCTCGTCGGCCTCTCCAGCACCACCTCGACGATCCCCGAGGCGTATCGCATCGCCGACGAGCTGCGCCGCCGCGGCATCCCCGTCATCATCGGCGGCTCCCACGTGACCTTCATGGCCGACGAGGCCCTGGAGCACGCCGACTACGTCGCCCGCGGCGAGGCGGGCGAGATGATCATGGTCGAGCTCGCCGAAACGCTGGCCGGCGACCGCGAGCTCGGCTCCATCACCGGCATCTCGTACCGGGGCGACGACGGCAAGATCGTGCACGCGCCCCTGCACGAGCGCTGCGAGGATCTCGACACGCTGCCGTTCCCGGACCTCACCCTGGTCGACGGGCACGAGCGCATCAGCAACACGCCGATCATGACCAGCTGGGGCTGCCCCTTCGACTGCACCTTCTGCTCGGTCACGGCGATGTTCGGCAAGAAGTACCGCTTCCGCAGTGCCGAGAGCGTTGTGGAGGAGATCAAGCAGAAGAAGCCCGAGAAGATCTTCTTCTACGACGACAACATGGCCGCCAACAGGAAACGGCTCAAGCGCCTTCTCCAGCTCATGATCGATGAAGGCATCACTGTGCCGTGGGGCGCCCAGGTGCGCACCGACGTCGTTCGTGACCCGGAACTGATGGAGCTCATGCGGGCCTCGCAGTGTGACTTCGTGGCTCTCGGCCTCGAGTCGGTCAACCAGGCCACACTCGACAGCTTCGAGAAGTCGCAGACCGTGGGCGACATCGAGCACGCCATCAAGGTGCTCCACGACTACGGCATCCGCGCCCACGGCATGTTCGTGCTGGGCGCCGATCACGACACGCCGGACTCCGTGAGCGACACCGTCAAGTTCGCCAAGAAGAACAAGATCGACACGGTGATGCTCAACATCCTCACGCCGCTCCCCGGTACGCAGCAGTTCGAGGAACTCGACGCGGAGGGCCGCATCCTCGAGCGCGACTGGTCGTTCTACGACGCGCAGCACGTCGTCTTCCACCCCAAGCAGATGACGCCGTACCACCTCCTCCAGGAGACGATCAAGGCGAACAAGCGCTTCTACGCCACCTGGCGGCCCGTCTGGGCGTTCCACAAGTGGCTGTGGGCGAGCAAGAAGCAGGCGGCCAAGAAGCAGGCGATCTGGGACCGCATGCTCGAGTACGGCTGGCTCTGGTACTACTCGCGCACCTGGTGGACCGCGGCGAAGAACCGCGCTCAGCGCCGGCGGCTTCGCGAACTCAGCCGGCAGCCGCAGCAGCCGCCTCAACGGCAGCCGCGCCCGGCCGCGCCGGTAAGGGCCGTCGAACCCGAGAAGCAGCGGGTCTGACGCTTCCCGGCGCGCAGGCCTGCCGGCCGCGCCGCCGAGCTGTCGCGGGATCCCGGGGCGTGCCTCCGGCGCGCCCGGGGAACAGTGGGGGTGCACGGCGCGCCGCCGGGGCGGCGCGCGCCACGACCGACCACAGGACGGGCGCATCATGGCCACCGCCACCTTCGCCGCGGGTTGCTTCTGGGGTGTGGAACAGCGCTTCGCCGCGCTGCGGGGCGTCACCAGCACCGAAGTCGGCTACACCGGCGGCAGCACGGAGAACCCCACCTACGAGGACGTCTGCTCGCACGGGACAGGTCACGCCGAGGCGGTACGCCTCGAGTTCGACCCGGACCTGATCAGCTATCAGGAGCTCCTCGCCCACTTCTTCAGCTCGCACGACCCGACCCAGTGGAACCGGCAGGGCCCGGACGTCGGCGACCAGTACCGTTCCGCGGTCTTCTTCCACGACCGCGACCAGGAGAAGGCCGCGCTCGCCGCGATCGCACAGCTCACCGAGAGCCACGTGTTCACCCGGCCCGTGGTGACGCAGGTCGTCCCTGCCGGCAGGTGGTGGCGCGCCGAGGAGTACCACCAGAGGTACTTCGAGAAGCACGCCGGCTTCAGCTGCCGCGTCTGACCGGCTTCGGCGCTCCGCCGGTCTCGGCGAGGGCGGGCTCGCCCTCGAGGCCGGCGACCGCCGGCGCAGGGTCTTCGGCTCGCCCGCGACCGTGTGAGCGGCGGGCGCTCCGTCCTCCGCGCCCGCCGGTCAGCCACGCGTAGGGCGTCGGCAGGTACCTGCGCAGGGCCGCAGCGACCGCGACGACCGCGACGAGCGTGAGCAGCGGCGCGGCGAAGTAGACGAACAGCATCGCCGCGTCGCTCGACCCCAGCTCGCGCAGCCCGAGCCGCTTGAGCGTCGTCAGCAGCGGCTCCTGCGCCACGAAGATGAAGAAGCTGAAGGGGAGGAGGAACGTGACCAGGCGTCTGCCCTCGAGCGGCCGCAGGTACGTCTCGTACCCGAACCACACGGCGGCCACCGCCATGCACATGAGCGCCTTGTGCAGGCTGTACGCCCAGAAGGCGGACTCGCCGCGCAGGTAGGCGGTGAACACCACGCACGCCAGTACCCACAGCGGGAACAGCCATCGGCCGACCCACGGCGCCGGCGTGAGCCTCACGCCGCGGCGGCGCTCCAGGGCGATCACGGCGCCCAGCGTGAAGAAGGCGAGGCCTTTCCAGTCGTTCCAGTTGGCCGCCGGCGCACCCAGGATCCAGAGCGCGGCGAACGGCAGCGGCGCGAGCCAGCGCAGCGCCCGCGCCGGCCAGTACAGCAGCGGCGCGAGCGCGAAGCAGACGATCAGCGTCTGCAGGAACCAGAGCGGGTACGCGACCGGGTGGAGGAGGAGCTTGTCGGCGATGTGGCCGAGGCTCAGTCCGCTGAAGAAGTCGCTCGAGAAGTAGGCCGCCGACTGCGGCACAGCCTGGAGGACCAGGTAGACGGCCAGGCTGATGCCGCTCCAGAGCAGGAACGGCACGACGACGGTCCGGACGCGCCGGGCGTACTTGCGCCGGTACGCGCTCCAGAGGGGCTGCAGGTTGTGGAAGAAGAGGAAGCCGGAGATGGCGAAGAGCACTGCCGCCGGCCACCGCGTCAGCGCCTGGGAGACGAGGTACTCGACGAAGCCCACGACGCCCGGCGCTCCGCTCGCCTCGGCGGCGTTCTCGCCGACGACGAAGCGGCTGCTCATGTTGTTGGCGTGCACCCAGAGCACGGCCGTGACCGCGAGCAGCGTGACCAGGCGCAGCTTCGCGCTCAGCGGGCCGGAGATGCGATAGGCCGGGAGCTGCGGGAAGGACATCCTCCGAGACTACCCGGTCAGGTGCTCGACGAGGATCTTGACGCCGATCCCGATGAGGATGAGGCCGCCGACGATCTCCATGCGGCGACCCAGCAGGGCGCCGAAGCGGGTGCCGAGCTCGAGGCCGACCATGGTCAGCGCTCCGGCGACGACGCCGATCACCAGCGCCGGCCACCAGATGCTCACGCCGAGAACCGCCAGCGAGAGGCCCACCGCCAGAGCATCGATGCTCGTGGCGATCGAGAGCATGACGAGCCTCCAGCCCTTGGTCGGGTCGCAGCGGTCCGCCTCTTCCTCCTCGTGCTCGAGCGCCTCGTAGACCATCTTGCCGCCGATGATCGCGAGCAGGCCGAACGCGATCCAGTGGTCGACCGGAGCGATGTAGTCGACCAGGGTCAGGCCGGCCAGCCAGCCGAGGATCGGCATGAACGCCTGGAACAAGCCGAAGTGCCAGGCAAGGCGGAACGTCTGGCGTTTGGTGACGTTGCAGAGCTGGAGACCGGCGCCGATGGCCACCGCGAAGGCGTCCATGGCGAGACCGAGGGCGATCCCGAGGAGTGTCAGGGTGGACACGGGCCGGCCGGCTCAGAAGGCAGGCGCCGGCGAAGCCGGCGCGGAGGTCGACGCCGACGGGCTCGGCGAAGGGGACGGAGACGGCGTGGGCTCGGGCCTGGGCATGCGGTACCGCTTCAGCAGCCCGATGGTCCTGTCGGAGAGGATGCTCTGGAACTTGACGCGGCCGGGCTCGACCAGGTGGAAGATGTCGAAGAAATCCCGGTCGGCGAAGCGCGCCTGGGAGTTGAAGTGGAGCCACGGGATGTCCCAGGCGCGGGCGAGCCGCGCGCAGCCGGCGTGATAGCGGGACACGGGCGCGTCGAAAGCCGAGCCGATGACGGGGAGGTCGCGCGGCAGGTCGACCAGCGCGACCCGAAGGTGCCGCCGCTTGCAGGCGCGGATGATCCTCTCGAGCATCACGAGCTCGGACTTGTAGTTGGCGCGGAACTCGGGGTAGCGGCGCGCCAGCCAGTACGAGACGTAGTAGCGCTTCTGAGCCCGGGTCTGGATGCGGTCCCTGGAGTACACGTGCTGCCCCCAGGGCGGCAGCGTACGGGGGCTGGGCAGGGTGATGCTCGCCGGTCTCACCGGCAGGCAGAAACGGCCGAGGTTGACGCCGACGTAGACGATGGTCGGCACGCCGGCGGGCAGGAGCTTCACGAAGGCGAGGTCCTGGGCGTAGGAGCGGTGCTTGGAGCCCAGGTTGTAGGCGTCGACGACGTACCCGCTGCGACGGGTGATCTGACGCTCCCAGTGGTCGTCGAGCACCGTGCTCTCGCGCGCCGACGAGCCGCCGAGGAGCACCACCAGCGGAGTCGTGGGGGGCGCGGCGCGCAGGTTGGCGACCACCTGCACACAGTGCTGCCAGTCCTTGCCGTAGTCGGTGCCGCGCGCCTCCTCGCCGACGGGGGGGACCAGCGCGGGCGCGAAGCTGGGAGCCGGAGCGGGGGCCGCGCCGAGGAGCGCGGTGGTGGGTGCGCCGGAGGCGCCGTCGCCCGCGCGGGCCGGCGCGGCCACCAGGGTGAGCGCCGCCAGCCCGGCGGCCAGGAGGAGGATCAGCGTCAGCCTGGCCGCCACCCGCACCGGGCGGCGGCTGAGGGCCTTACGAGCCGCCGCCATCGTAGCCGTACCGCTCGAGCAGGGCCGCCGTCTTCGCGCTCAGGAGGCCCTGCCACACCGTGCGGCCCGGTTCGACCAGGTGCCAGAGGTCGTAGAAGTCCCCGTTCGGCAGCCCCGCCGCCTTCACGAAGCTCACCCACGGGATCTTGTACTGCGCCGCCAGCACTCTGCACTTGTCGCGGTACCGGGCCGTCGGCGCGCTCAGCGAGCTGCCGATGACCGCGGTGTTCCTCGGCAGCTCGAACAGCACCGGCCTGTAGCCGCGCGCCAGGCAGACCCTGATGAGCGTCTGGAGCACGGCGGCGCTGGTCCTGAAGTTGCGCGTGAAGACCGGGTACCGGTCGGCGCGCCAGGCCCGCACCAGGGCCTTCTTCTTCGTGGTCGGGAGGATGCCGGTCGAGGTGCTGTACTGGTGCGGCTGCTGCAGCGAAGGGGACGAGGCGGGGGCCGGCGAGGGCAGCGTGATGGACGCCGTCTTCTGCGCCGAGGTGAACGAGCCCAGGTTGACGCCGATGTAGACGATGGCCTCGGCGCCTCTCGGCAGGGCCTTCACGAGCGCCACGTTCTGCGCCATCGTCCGGTTGCGCGAGCCCATGTTCCAGGCGAGCGTCTCGGGACCGCCCTCGGCGACGATCTGGTCGCGCCAGCTCTGGTCGCTGATGGTGGACTCCCGGGCGGCCGAGCCGCCGAGCAGGACGACCACGGGCCTGGTGGGCGTGTCGGCCTGCATCCAGGCGAGTGCGGCGAGGACGCGGCTCCAGTCGGAGCCCGAGGCGCCCCTGGCGCCGGCCCCGCTGCCGTCGGCGTCGTCCTCGCCGGCGCCCAGCGTCGGGGCGGCGCCCGTGGCGAGCGAGGCCGACCCCGTGGTCGCCCTGGCCGAGCACGCCGCAGCCGCCGCGGCTGCCAGCAGGAGCGCGGCGACGAGCGCGATGGTGACACTGACACGGCGGTGGCTGCGGGCCATCGACTCCTCCCGTGGACCGGCCTTGACTCTAGCATGGACGACGCGCGAGGCGCGTGCGCGCGAAGGCTCCGCCGGCGCGCCGTGTCGCCGTGCGCGCCGCCCGGGGGGGATGTAGGGTTGGCCGGCAGTCTTGCGCGTCGTCAGGAGGTCTGTGCCCGTGAAGTACCGCCGCATGCCCATCGAGGAGGAGTCTCCCGAGCAGTTCGGCTACGACCGCATCCGCTACAACCTCACCGAGAGCTCCGTGCGGGACCGCTCCCTCTCGGATCTCGGCGTCACCCTCGAGGACGGGCTGCTCTTCTACGGCGACCACGCCGGCAACGAGCGCCTCCGCGACCTGATCGCGGAGCAGAGCGGCGGGCCGGACGGCGTGACCGGGGACGACGTGCTCGTCACGGCAGGCGCCGCCCAGGCCCTCTTCATCGTCGCCACCTCGCTGCTCGACAGGGGCGACCACCTGGTCGTCATCCGGCCCAACTACGCGACCAACATCGAGACGCCGCGCGCCATCGAGGCAGACGTGAGCTTCCTCGACCTGACCTTCGAGGACGGCTTCCGCATCGACACCGAGAAGCTCATGGCGCTGGTCACGCCGCGCACGAGGTACGTGAGCATCACGCTCCCGCACAACCCGACCGGCGTGATGATGGGAGAGGCCGACCTGCGGAGCCTGGTCGGCGAGGTCGAACGCGCCGGCTGCCGTCTGCTGGTGGACGAGACCTACCGCGAGTTGACGTTCGGCGAGCCGCTCCCGGTGGCGGCGACGCTGAGCGAGCGGGTGATCAGCGTCAGCTCGCTCAGCAAGACGTACGGCGTCCCGGGCATCCGCACCGGCTGGCTGGTCTGCCGCGACGGCGAGCTCATGAGGACGTTCCTCGCCGCCAAGGAGCAGATCGGCATCTGCGGCAGCGTCGTGGACGAGGAGATCGCCGCGCGTGCGCTGGAGCAGCGCGCGGCGTGGCTCGCCGAGCTCCACCCGTTCATCGCCCGGCAGTTGCAGGTGGTCAGGCACTGGATCGCCGGCGAGGAGCTGGTGGAGTGGGTCGAGCCGCGCGGAGGTGTGGTGTGCTTCCCGCGGATCAGGCCGGAGGTCCCGGTCGACGTGGACGAGTACTACAGAGTGCTCGGCGAGGTGCACGGGACCTACGTGGGGCCGGGGCACTGGTTCGAGCAGGACCGGCGCCACATGCGCATCGGCTACGCGTGGCCGCTGCCGGAGGAGCTGGAGGGCGGCCTGGCCGCCGTCTCCGCGTCCATCCGCGCCGCGCTCACGAGCTGACGTGATGGGCGCGGAGGCGACATCCGGCGCCGGCGGCGCGGCGCATTCCTGCCGGCACGCGTCCACCCAGTTCCTGGGGGCCGGCGGCGTACGCCTGCTCCTGCAGGCCTGGCTCCCGGCCGGCCCGGATCCGATGGAGCTGCCCGAGCCCTCGGCCGTGATCGCCGTGGTCCACGGGTACGGCGACCACGGCGGCCGCTATGTCCGGTTCGGCGAGGCGATGGCCGCGCGCGGCTGGGCGGTGTACGTGTACGACCTGCGTGGCCACGGCCAGTCGTCGGGCCGGCGCGGGCAGGTCAAACGGTTCGACGACTACCTCGACGACACCGAGATGTACCTCGACGAGGTGCGCCGGCTCCAGTCGGGGAAGCCGCTCCTCCTCCTCGGGCACAGCCTGGGAGGGCTCATCTGCGCGCGCCTCGCCGAGGAGCGCCCGCCCGCCGTGCGCGCGCTCATCCTCTCCTCGCCGTTCCTCCAGCTCGCCGAGGCTTTACCCCCGGCGAGGGTGGCCGCCGCCAAGGGACTGGCGGTGGTCTGGCCCCACAAGGACATCGGCAACACGTTGCAGGCGGAGCAGCTCTCGCACGACAAGACGGTCGTCGACGCCTACGTCACCGACCGGCTGGTGCACCACGTCGCCCCGGCCCGCTGGGCCGCGGAGACTCTGGCCGCGCAGGATGCGGCCATGGCCGCGGCGGAACGCATCGCCCTGCCGCTGTACGTGCTGTACGGCAAGGACGACCAGGTGGTGGACGTCGCTTTCATCGAGGCCCTCTTCGCGCGTGCCGAGTCTGGGGACAAGACGATCCGCAGCTACGAGGGTCTCTACCACGAGTGCTTCAACGAGGTCGGCCGCGAGCGGGTCTACGAGGACCTCGCGGCCTGGATCGCCCCGCGGGTGCGCTGACCGCGCGGCCGGCTCGTCCCGTCGGCGCCGGCCGGCTGAGGCCGGCGCTCCCCTACTCGCCGGCCGGTCGTCCTGCCGTGCTCATGTAGACGACCGGCTCCCTGTCGGGGTCGACGCCGATGAGGTCCGCCGCCTCCTCGTCGAAGAAGGCGGCGATCTGGCAGGTGCCGAGGCCGAGCGCCGTCGCCGCCAGGGCGACGTTCTCGGCGATGTGGCCGGCGTCGAGCAGGACGTAGCGGGCGAAGCGCTCGCCGTACTTCCAGCGCGAGCGCTCCAGGACGGCCGTCCAGACGAAGACCGCCGGCGCGTCGGCCGCGACGCGCTGGTCCAGCGCCGCGCGCGCGATGGGCAGGCGCAGGTCGCCCGCGTGCAGGCGCTCGAGCGCGCGTCCGAGCACGTCGTAGTGATAGAGGCCCTGCTCGAGCCCTTCGACGTCACTGGCGACCACGTAGTGCTCGATGGGGTAGAGGCCGCCGGCCGACGGCGCCGTGCGGAAGGCGAAGCCTTCCTGGCGCGCCGTGACGCCGGCGGCCGCCCAGAGCAGCGCCGACAGCTCGCCGAGCGCGAGCGGCTCCGCCGAGTACGCCCGGACGCTCCTGCGGCGCGCGAGCGCGTCGAAGATGCCGCCGTCGTCGAGCGCCAGGTCGGGCAGCTTGACCCGCGGCGCATCGGGATACGTCTTGAACCAGTCCGGCTGGTGCGCCCAGTCCATGCGCCCGCCGACGAGACGCGAGCGGCGATGCCGCGTCTCACGCAGGTAGGCCTGGCCGCGATCGTCGTCCATGCGTGGCGGTCGCCTCAGCCGTCGCCGCCGCGCGTGCGGTACGGCGTGGGGATGAACTCGACGGACGGCCGCCGCTGGCTGCGGCGCGGGTACAGCGTCATCAGCTCGTAGACGAGGTCGGGCACGGCGTCGGAGACGGGCAGCCCGAGCTCCCGCGCCTCCTCAAGGCGGATCGGGTAGTCGTGCGTCCAGCGACCCTCGCTCAGCAGCGCCGCCAGCCGCTCTCCTTCGGCATCCTCGACGCGGCCCTCCAGCAGCTCGCGGACGGTCGCGCGCACCTGGTCGATGGCCTTGCGCGCGACGTCGCCGAGGATCAGCGTCTCGTCGTCGCGATTGGGGTTGTCCTGCTCCAGCGCCTTGAGGATCGATGCCGCCGGCCACGACCCGCGGGGCAGGCTGCCGAGCTGCGGGTCGACGGGTCCGAGCACGGCGTCCGGGTCCATGAGGATCTCGTCGGCGGCGAGCGCCACGAGCGTGCCACCGGACATGGCGTAGTGCGGCACGATGACCGTCACCCTGCCGTCGTGCCGCTTGAGCGCGTGGGCGATCTGGTCGCTGGCGAGCACCAGCCCGCCCGGCGTGTGCAGGAGCAGGTCGATCGGCATCTCGGGCGGCGTGAGCCGGATGGCGCGCAGCAGCTGCTCCGAGTCGTCGATGTCGATGTAGCGGCCGAACGGGAGACCGAGAAGGCTCATGGTCTCCTGGCGGTGGATCAGCGTGATGACGCGCGTGCCGCGCGCCTGCTCGAGACGCCGGATGAGCTCGCGCCGGCGCCGGTCCCGGCGCCGGCCGAGCAACCGCGGCACGCCCCAGAGCACTGCGACGGCGACGACGGCGGCGAGGAGGATCCAGGAGCCGGCGCTCATCCGTTCATCGCCTGACCGACGGGCCCGGGTCGACGTGGAAGGCCGCGTACTGGTTGCGCAGCTCAGCCTGGTGACGCAGTTCGCCGGTGGCCGCCAGGTTCTCGCGGCGGCGCCACACGCGGGTGGCCCGGCTCTCTTCGGGCGCCGGCGGCGGCGGCGTGCGAACGCCGACGACGCGGCCTTGGCGGTCGGTCACGATAGGGTCCACCTGTGGTGGCCTGGGTCTGCGGCGGCGGAACATGCTCGTACTCTTCCCGCCGCCGCGGGAGATGCACCTCAGAGCAGGCGGCTGAAGTCGCCGGTGCCCCATGGCGAGGCGCCGACGGCGGCTGCGACCGCGGTGGAGTCGTTGCCGCGGCGGAGCGCCGCGATGATGTCGCCGTAGTAGCCGTTGCGCAGCGTCTTGACGGTCGCCTCGAGTCCCTGCCTCCAGCTGGTGTAGGCCTTGACCCCGACCGAGTTGAACACGGTGGCGCCCGGCATGCTCTGCGTGGTGTTGAGGGGATTGTAGTAGGCCGTGTTGTACCAGTGACCGCCTTCGGCCATCTCCCACGCCGCGACCGCCGCGACGTTGTCCGCGGTCACCGGAAGGCGCATGGCCACGAGCAGCGCCCGGGCCCAGGTGAGCTGAGTGAACTGCCCGTTCCTGGCCATGGCCAGCGCCGGGCCCAGACCGCCGCTGGCGAGGATCTTCTTGATGCGCCGGGTGACGTCCTGGAGGATCGCCGAGCGCTCCGCGAGCCGCTGGTCGAGCTCGATCCTCTGGTTCTGGACCTCCTGTTCGGCCGCTACGGCGTCCTCATGGTCGCTCTCCACCCGACGCTCGAGGCGGCGCGCCTCGCGGGCGAGCCGCTGGGCATCGTCCTCGGTGCGCCGGTCCTGATCGGCGAGGGCCCGCTGCAGCGAGCGGAGCGTGTCGATGTCCGCGAAGCTCTGGATCGTGGAGAGGAGGTCGAGCCAGTCCAGGTCGCCCTGCTTGTACATCGCCGCCGCCCGCTCGGCCAGGACCTCTCGCTGGAGCGCGAGCTCGTTCTCGGCCCGCCTCAGGTCGATCCTCGAGCGCACCAGACGCTGGTTGACCTCGTCGAGCCGCTGCTGCGCCTCGGCGAGCCGCCGGCCGACGGCCTGCAGGTCCGTCTGCAGGCTCGCCATCTCGGCCTTGGCGCGCCTGGCCTCTTTCTGCAACGCGGACAGCGACGGGGCGGCCGCCGCGTGCGGGGCCGTCACGGCGGCCACGGCCGCCAGCGTCAGGAGCAGGACGGCGAGCAGCGCCGCGCCCGCCGCCGAACGGCGGCGCGGCGGCGTCGTGTGGACCGTGCGGGGGATGGATTCGTGGTCGACCATGTGGCTGCCCTGATGCTCTCTTGCGGGTATCGGCCCGGCGGGGGCGTAGCTTGACCGCCGAACAGGCCCGCGCCACGGCGCGGGCCTGCGCGAGAGCTTCGCGCCGGCGGCGCACATACCTCTCGCGTGAGGGTAGCGGCGAGGCGCGGCCGGCGCCACCGGCCATCCGGCCGCGCCTCACCGCGGCCGAGCCCTGCCCGCAGCGAGGTTTGCACTGCGGATACGGTGTTTTCTGGGTCCTCGGCGGGTATCCACCGTCATACGCTTGCCAGCGGGTGAGCGACTGTCTGCTCCCCCGCACCACATCCGTCCGCGGAGGGCCCGCGGGCGATGAGCAGGAGGAGCAGCATGAAGACCGCCTTCGGCGACAGCCGGGGAGGGGCGGCGGGAGTCGTGGCGACGCTTTCGCTCGCCGTCCTCACCCTCGTCCTCGCCATCACGTCCGCCCCGGCCGGCGCTGTGCCGCTGCCCGGTGGTTCGCTCGATCCCATGAGCATCCCCAAGTACCGGGAGCCGCTGGTGATACCCCCGGCCATGCCGCGGAGCGGCGTGCTTGCTGAGCCATACGGGCGGCAGATCGACTACTACGAGATCGTCGTCAAGCAGTTCCAGCAGTACATCCTGCCCGAGGAGTGGGCGGAGGAGAACGACATCGATCCGACCACCGTGTGGAGCTACGCGTCCACGCGCGACCCGCGTCCCGTCGCCGACGGAGGCACGCTCAACTACCCGGCGCTCACCGTCGAGGGCAAGACGGGCCGGCCGGTGCGGGTCAAGTGGATCAACGGGCTGGTGGACGCCGACGGCGACTACCTGCCGCATCTGTTCGCCGTGGACCAGACCCTGCACTGGGCCAATCCGGCAGGCGGACCCGGCGGGACCGACACGCACGGCATGGACGCCATGCCGTACACGGGCCCTGTCCCGATCGTCACCCACGTCCACGGCGCGCACACCACCGAGGACAGCGACGGGTACCCGGAGGCCTGGTACCTGCCGGCCGCGAACGACATCCCGGCCGGCTACGCCACCGGAGGCAGCCTCTTCGACCAGTTCAAGCAGGAGGCCGAGGCGCGCCAGGGCCAGACCTGGGAGCCCGGCGCGGCCGTCTTCCAGTACCCCAACGACCAGCGGCCGACGACGCTGTGGTACCACGACCACACCCTCGGCATGA
>DASUMX010000036.1:0-15487 GCA_036277455.1 Thermoleophilia bacterium | reverse complement strand
CCTGCACTTCCAGGACATCGACAAGCTGCTCGAGATGCTCCAGCGGCTGGTCGACCAGGGCAACACCGTGGTCGTCATCGAGCACAACCTCGACGTCATCAAGAGCGCCGACTGGGTCGTCGACCTCGGCCCGGAGGGCGGCGACGAGGGCGGGCTGGTGGTCGCGACCGGCACGCCGGAGGAGCTCGCCGGTCTGCCCGATGTCTCACACACCGGCGAGTTCCTCGCACGGGCGCTGGCCGGCGCCGCCGCGGAGCGGCAGCCTGCGGCTCCGGCGGAGAAGCCGGCACGCAAGGCCCGCGTCGGGTGACGGGAGGCGTGCTCCGCACGCCGGCCCTGTTCCCGCGGCGATGCTCCGCTGCGGGATGACCACGACCGATGATGGTGTGTTTCTCTTCGAAGTCGCCGGGGACCGTTAACCGAGCACGACGGCGACGGCAGAGGAGAGGAGTGACGCCATGGCCAGCAGTGCAGGGACAGTCATCGAGGTCCGTGACCTCGTGAAGATCTACGGCGGCGAGACCCGCGCCGTCGACCAGGTGGACTTCGAGGTGGACAGGGGCGAGCTGTTCGGCTTCCTCGGGCCCAACGGCGCCGGCAAGACGACGACGATCCGCATCCTCGCCACGCTGCTGACGCCGACGTCCGGCGCGGCCCGCGTCGCCGGGTTCGACGTGGTGGAAGACTCGGCCGAAGTGCGCAGGCGCCTGGGCCTCGCGCTGCAGACCCCGACCCTCGACGCCTTCTCGACCGGCCGCGAGACGCTCGAGCTCGCGGGCCGGCTGCACCGCATGCCCAGGAGCGACATCCGCGGCCGCACCGACGAGCTGCTCCAGCTGATGGGCCTCGAGGCGGCCGCGAAGAAGCTGACCGGGACCTACTCGGGCGGGATGAAGCGCCGTCTCGACCTCGCGGCGGCGCTCATGCATCGCCCCGAGGTCCTCATCCTCGATGAGCCCACCGAGGGCCTCGACCCGCAGAGCCGCACGGCGCTGTGGGAGGAACTCGAGCGCATCAACGCAGAGGGCACCACCATGCTGCTCACGACGCACTACATGGAGGAGGCGGACCGCCTCTGCACGCGGCTCGCGATCATCGACAACGGCCACGTGGTGGTGGAGGGCCGCCCCGAAGCGCTCAAGGCGGGGGTCGGCGCCGACACCGTGACCCTCCAGGTCGGCCAGGACGGCGACGGCGCCGGCGACGACGCGCGCAGGGCCGAGTTCTGCCGGCTGCTCGAGGGCATGGTGCCCTGCGAGGCCGTGGCGGCTCATCCGGAAGGGGTGACGCTGTCCGTCGCCGACGCGAGCGCGGCGATCCCCGGGCTGCTGCGGCGGCTCGACGGCAACGGGCTGGACATCGCCGGCCTGCGGATGAGCCGGCCGAGTCTCGACGACGTGTTCCTGAAGTACACCGGGCGCCACATCCGCGAGGAGGCGGCCGACCAACCCATCATCCTGGGGTTCTGACGATGAACGGCATCACCGCATTCGCCTACGACACCTTCTGGCTGGGCCTGCGCACGTCGCGGCGCTTCATCCGCGTGCCCGCGAACCTGATCAGCATCATCTTCTTCCCGCTCATCCAGCTGCTGGTCTTCAGCCAGCTCTTCAAGGACATCATCCAGCTGCCGGCCTTCGCCACCGACAGCTACCTCGGCTACCTCGCCCCGGGGCAGGTCGTCTTCGCATCGTTCCTCGCCGTGGGCTGGGCGGGGTACGGGATGCTGGTGGAGTACCGCACCGGCTACCTCGACAAGCTGCGCGCCACGCCCATCGCGCGCACGTCCATCCTCGCGGGTGAGATGGTGCCGCTGTTCTTCGAGGCCGCGTTCATCGGCGGCGTGATCCTGGGTGTGAGCGTGCTGCTCGGCGCCACGCTCGTGACCGGCGTGGGCGGGCTGCTGCTGATCCTCTTCCTCTCGGGCGTGTTCGGCATCGCCTTCGCCGGCCTGAACTTCATCGCCGCACTGCTCACCAAGAGCGAGCAGGCGGTGAGCGCGCTCTCGCTGCTGATGTTCCCGGTGGTCTTCATGTCGACGGCGTTCGTGCCCGTCGAGCTGATGCCGGGGTGGATGCAGAGCTTCAACGCCTGGAACCCGGTCACGTTCCAGATCGAAGCGGTCCGCACGCTGATGACCGAGGGCTACGACTGGAGCGCCATCGGCTCGGCCCTGCTGGCCGACGCCATCGTCGGGGTCGTCCTCCTGGCGGTGACGCTCTGGGCGTTCCGCCGGCTGGCGGACTGAGGGCGTTCCGGCGGCCCGGGGCGGGCGAAGCGTCACGCCCCGGGCCGCCGCGGCTTCTCCTCGCCCAGCGCCTCCGACACGGCGCGCTGGAACACCTGCTCTTCGGGCGAGACGCCGGTCCACGACTCGAACAGCTGCATGGCGAGCTGCACCAGCATCTCGACGCCGTCGACGACGGCGCAGCCGCGCTCCTTCGCCGTCGTCAGGAACGGCGTCGCCCGGGGATTCGTGATGACGTCGACCGCCGTGGCCGACGGATCGAGGCTGTCCCAGACGATGGGGACCGGCTCCATTCCGGGGGCGGACCCCAGCTGCGTGGCGTTCATGAGGAGTCCGGTGCCGTCCGGGACGGTCACGCGGCCCTCCCATCGCTGCCACGCGGTCGGGATGCCGGCGGCCCTGTGCACGAGCTCGGCGACCTCGCGCCCCTGGCTCTCGCGACGCGTGACGACCGTGAGGTGCGCGGCGCCGGCCCAGCCCAGCTCGACGGCCATGGCCCGGCCGGCGCCCCCGGCGCCGAGCATGGCCACGCGCTTGCCGGCGATCGGCGTGACCTTGGTGATCGCCTTGACGACGCCCTTGCCGTCGTTGTTGTGGCCGGTGAGCCGGCCGTCCTCGACGGTCACGTAGTTGGCCGCCCCGATGGTCCGCGCGTCGTCGTCCACCTCGTCCAGGTACGGGATCGCGTCGATCTTGTACGGCACCGTGATGCCGTAGCCGCGAAAACCGAGCGCTCTGGTGCCCGCGATCGCGGCGCCGAGGTCTGCCGCCGCGACGTCGCTCTTCCAGAACGTCCACGGCAGGCCGTAGTGCGCGTAGACGGCGTCGAACATGAGGTCGATGGGATTCTCCGCCACAGGGTGACCGAGCATCCCGGTCATCTGCTTCTGCGGCGGCAGGGAGGAGGATGTCATCGCTGGCTCCTTGGTCGGCTGTCTGCCCGCATCGTACCGAAGCCCGAACGGCGCTCCCGGCGCTCCGGCGCCCGCTTCGCGGCGGGTACAATCGAGGCGATGACTCCAGCGGCGCGCCAGCAGAGCGGACTCGGGCGCCTTCGTGCCGTCCTCAAGCGCATCCCCAACGAACCCGGCGTGTACCGGTTCCTCGACGCCGGCGGGGCGGTGCTCTACGTGGGCAAGGCGAAGGCGCTGCGCAAGCGCGTGGCGAACTACCTGCGCCCGTCGGCGCAGCCCCACGGGCGCACCGGCGAGATGCTCGCGCAGGCGGCCGACATCGACTGGGTGGTGACGGCGTCCGAGTCGGAGGCGCTCCTCCTCGAGGACAACTTCATCAAGGAGGAGCGCCCGCCGTACAACCTCCGCCTGCGCGACGACAAGAGCTACCCGTCCATCGAGGTCACGCTCAGGGACGAGTGGCCGCGCGTGCGCTTCTTCCGCGGCCGCCGCGTGCCCGGCAACCTGTACTTCGGCCCGTTCTCGAGCGCGCGCAAGGTCCGCGAGACGCTCGAGCTCATCGGCCGGATCTTCCCCTATCGCAAGTGCCGCGGCGCCGAGCCGGGGCGCCCCAGCGGCTCGCCCTGCCTGCAGTACTTCATCAAGCGCTCGCTCGGCCCGTGCGACGAGCGCTGTACGCGTGAGGAGTACCTGGCGACCGTCCACCAGGCCATCGCCTTCCTGCGCGGCCGGCTCGGTGAGGTGGAGAAGGACATCGCGCGCGAGATGGCGGCGGCCGCGGCGGCGCAGGAGTTCGAGAAGGCGGCGCTGCTCAGGGACAGGCTCGCCGCCGTGCGCCACGTGCACGAGCGCCAGTCGGCGCGCGTGGACGAGCGCGAGGCGCTCGACGTCGTCGGGCTCTCGCTGGCCGAGCCGGGCGCCAACGTGCAGATGTTCCTGGTGCGCGACGGGGCGGTGGTCGACAGGCAGGCCTTCTATCTGGAGAACGCGGCCGGTCGCGAGCCCGCCGAGGTGCTCGAGGAGTTCCTGCTCGAGTACTACTGGGAGGGGACGGTGATCCCGCCCGAGGTGGTGGCGCCGCTCGAGGACGGGGCCGTGCTCGGCGCCGTCCTCGGCGAGCGGCGCGGCTCCGGGGTCAGCGTGCGCGCCGCCAAACGCGGTCCCAAGCGGCGCCTGCTCGAGCTGGCCCAGCACAACGCCGAGCTCGCCGCGCAGGCCGAAGTCGAGCGCATCGCGCAGAAGTCGGCGTCGCGCATCGAGGCGCTCGAGCGCCTGCGCGACGGGCTCGCGCTCGAGCGCCTGCCGCTGCGCATCGAGTGTTACGACATCTCCAACCTCGGCGAGAAGCACCCGGTGGGGTCCATGGTGGTCTTCGAAGGTGGCCGGCCGAAGAAGGCCCACTACCGCAAGTTCGCGGTGCGCGACGCCGCCGGCCAGGACGACTTCGCGATGATGAACCAGGTGCTGCGGCGGCGCTTCGAGCGGCGCTCGGCGGAGGCCGGGGACTACGACGAGAGCTTCGCCACGCTGCCCGATCTGGTGGTCGTGGACGGGGGCAAGGGGCAGCTGTCCGCGGCCGTGGCGGCGCTCGCGGACACCGGCGTCGACGTCGACGTGGTCAGCCTCGCCAAGCAGCGCGAGGAGGTGTACGTCCCCGGGCGCCGCGACCCGCTGCCGCTGCCGGCCACCGACCCCGGGTCGCTGCTGCTGCAGCGCGTCCGCGACGAGGCGCACCGGTTCGCGGTGACGTACCATAGGCAGCGGCGCGACGCCGACCTGCGCCGCTCGTCGGTCTTCGACGAGCTGCCGCAGGTCGGCCCCGTGCGCCGGCGGCGCATCCTCGAGCACTTCGGCAGCCCGGAGCGGTTCCTGAGCGCCAGCCGGGAGGAGATCGAGCGCGTGCCGGGGCTGCCACGCAAGGTCGCGAGGGAGATCTATGCGCACCTCCATAAGACCGGATGAGGTGGCCGGCCTGGGCCGGCTGACAGAAGAGGCCTTCGTGTGCGCGCTGGGTGTCGGCTACGTGCTGCTCGCGGGGGGACTGCCGATCGCGCTCGAGCTGCCCAGGGCGGCGGCGTCGTTGCGCCCGGGGCGCCGGGGCACGAGCCACTGGACCGCCGAGCTCGAGCGCTACTTCGCGGGCGAGCGCGTGACGTTCACGCTGGACGTCGATGCCTACGCCGAGGTCCACGGGTTCACCGACTTCGAGCGCGACGTCTACCGGGCGCTCGCCCGCGTGCCCTACGGGCGGGTGGCGAGCTACCGCGACCTCGCGACCGCGGCCGGCCGGCCCAACGCCTACCGCGCCGTCGGCTCCGCCATGGCGCGCAACGCCCTGCCGGTGATCCTGCCGTGTCACCGGGTCATCAAGAACGACGGCCGGCTCGGCTCGTACGGCGACGACCCGGCCTGGAAGGAGCGCCTGCTGGCGCTCGAGGGCGTGCGCGTTGTGGAGGGGAGGGTGACGTGACCGAGGCGCTGCAGTTCGTGATCATCACGGGCCTCTCGGGGGCCGGGAAGTCCCAGGCCATGGACTCGTTCGAAGACGCCGGCTGGTTCTGCGTCGACAACCTGCCGCCCGAGCTCGTGCCCACGCTCGTCGACCTGTTCCGCCGCGAGGGCAGCAAGGTGGACCGCGTCGCCGTGGTCAGCGACGTCCGCGGCGGCGAGTACTTCGGCCGGCTCGAGCAGCTGCTCGACGAGCTGCACGAGCGCGGCGTCGAGTACACGCTGGTGTTCCTCGAGGCTTCGAACGAGGCGCTCGTCCGCCGCTTCAAGGAGACCCGCCGCCGGCACCCGCTGGCGGGCGGCGGCAGCGTCATCGACGGCATCGGCAGGGAGCGCGACCGCCTCGCCGGGCTGCGCGAGCGCGCGCACCTCATCATCGACACCAGCGACATCTCCATCCACCAGCTCAAGGCGCGCCTCAACGAGGACCTCATCCGGCACACCCGGCGCACCAACATCGTCTTCGCGGTGGTGTCGTTCGGCTACAAGTACGGCATCCCGATCGACGCGGACCTGCTGTTCGACGTCCGCTTCCTGCCCAACCCCCACTACGACCTGCGCTTGCGGCCGCTCACCGGCATGGACGAGGAGGTGAGCAGCTTCGTCCTCGAGTCGCCCGGCACGAGCGAGTACCTCGAGCGCCTGTACCCGCTGCTCGACTTCCTCTTCCCGCGCTACGCGGCGGAGGGCAAGGCCCACCTCACCATCGGCGTGGGGTGCACCGGGGGGCGGCACCGCTCGGTGACCATCGCCCAGGTGATCGGCCAGCGGTACGAGAAGCAGGGCTACTACACGGTGGTCCGGCACCGCGACCTCACCCGAGACTGAGCAGATCCGGCTGATGCGCAGGTCGCTGGAGTGGCTCGCCCCGGGCCTCGGGCTCAAGCGCTGGGTCCTGCTGGCGTTCGCCGGCGGCGTGCTCCTGGTCTACTCGGTCATCTTCGGCATCGGCGTGCTGTGGTCGCCGCAGCTCATGCGCGGGCTGGGGATGGGGTGGCTGGAGAACCGGCACTGGGCGGCGCTGCTCCTGAGCGTGGACGGCGTCGCCGTCGGCCTGTTCGCGCTGCTGTACGGCGCGCGTCGCGTCTGGCTCTTCCAGCGCACGACGCCCGAGTCGGTGAGCGAGATCCGCGCCGCCGCCCGCCTGGCGCGCGGCGCGCGCGTGGTGGCGGTCGGCGGGGGCAACGGCCTGGCCGCCCTGCTGCGCGGGCTCAAGTCGCAGACGAGCAACCTGACCGCCGTCGTGACGATGGCCGACGACGGCGGGAGCTCGGGCCTGCTGCGCCGGGACATGGGCATGCCTCCGCCCGGCGACCTGCGCAACTGCCTGGTCGCGCTGGCCGACGACGAGTCGATGATGAGCCGGCTCTTCCAGTACCGCTTCCCGGAGGGCGGCGGCCTGCAGGGCCACAGCTTCGGCAATCTCTTCATGGCCGCGCTCTCGGAGGTGACCGGCGACTTCGAGCACGCCGTCCGCGAATCCACGCGCGTGCTCAAGGTGCGCGGCCGCGTGCTGCCCTCGACGCTCGAGGACGTGGTGCTCCACGCGCAGCTCGAGGACGGCGGCCACGTCAGCGGCGAGAGCACGATCACCGCCGCCGAGCGCCTGCCGCGGCGCGTGTGGCTCACGCCGGACGCGCCGCGCGGCCTGCCGCAGGCGTTCGCCGCGATCGCCCGGGCCGACCTGGTCGTGCTCGGCCCGGGCAGCCTCTACACCAGCGTGATCCCCAACGTGCTCGTCCCCGAGGTGCGTCAGGCGATCGCCGACACGCGCGCGTGGGTCGTCTACGTCTGCAACGTCATGACCGAGCCGGGGGAGACCGACGGGTACACCGCCGCGGACCACGTGGCCGCGCTCCACCGCCACGGGCTGGTGGGGATGATCGACGCCGTCCTCGTCAACGACGCGCCCGTGTCCGAGGAGATGGCGGCCAGCTACGAGCGCTTCGGCGCGCGTCCGGTGCCCGTGGACGACGAGAGGCTCAAGGCGCTCGGGGTCAAGGTCATCCGCGCGCCCGTCGCCGCCGAGAGCGGGGTCGTGCGGCACGACTCGGAGCGCCTGTCCCGGGCCCTTCTTCGCCTCGTGCGGTAGGCGATGGGCTTCACCCGCGACGTCAAGCTCGAGCTCGTCACCGTGATGCCCCCGGCCGTCCACTGCCGGAGCGCCCAGCTCTCGGGCCTGCTGTTCGGCGCCGGCGTGTTCGAGATCTCTGCCGGCGGCCACTTCGGCGTACGTGTCGCGGTGACGCTGCCGGCGGTCGCCCGGCACGTGCTCGCGCTGCTCAAGCCGCTGCGGGTCGACGCCTCGCTGCGGACCGTGGACAGCGCCCCGATCGGCCTCCGCTACGAGATCCTGCTCGGCGACGAGGCACGCGACCTGCAGGTGCTCAACGAGCTCGGCGTGCTGTCCGACGAGTTCGCCGTGCAGATGACGGTGCCGCGGCGCCTGGTGGAGCGTCACTGCTGCCTGGTCGCGTTCCTGCGCGGCCTCTTCCTCGGTTGCGGCTCCCTATCGGGGCCGGGCGCGCCGGTGCACGCCGAGTTCACCGTGGAGGACGAGAGCTTCGCCGAGCAGGTCCAGCGCCTGCTGGCGCGGCTGGAGCTGCCCTTCTCGCTGGCGATCCGCGAGCGCAACGTGGCCTGCTACACCAAGCGCGGGCAGACCGCCGCCGACCTGCTCGCGGTGCTCGGGGCGCACGACTCCTGTCTGCGCTGGGAGGAGCACGCGGTGCTCGGCACGGTGAGGGAGAGCGCCAACCGGCTGGCCAACTGCGACGCCGCCAACGCGCGCCGGGCGGCCGCGGCCGGGAGGCGCCAGGCGGCCCTCCTGCGTGCGCTGCTGGACTCCCCGGAGGGAGACGACCTGCCGGCGCCGCTGCGCGAGGTCGCGGAGCTGCGCATCGAGTACCCGTACCTGAGCCTCACGGAGCTGGCGGCCGCGGCCGACCCCCCGCTCAGCCGCTCGGCGGTCAACCATCGCCTGCGCCGGCTCGTCGCCCTGGCCGTCGAGGCGGCCAGCTGATCGGCGCCGCCGGCTACATGCTGCGCGCGGCGCGGATCGTGAGCTCGCCGAGCCGGTACGTGTAGCTGCCCATCTCGTTGTCGTACCAGCCGAACACCTTGACGTGCGTGAGCGGCACGCGGACGGTGTCCGGCCGGGCCGCGCCGCCCGGCTCGCAGGGCGGCACGCGCAGGTTCATGAACCCCGTGCGCGTGTGCGTCTCCGCGCCCTCGATGACCACCGCCGCGTCCTCGCCGAGCAGGTCGGCGGAGACGTTCTGCTCGTCCGTGTACTTGAGCAGTCCGTTGGCCTCGCCCGCGGCGGCATCCTCGTAGATGGCGTTGATGGCGCTGCGTTCGACGGACACCGAGCCGTCGGCCAGGGTCTCGCTCTGGAAGGTCACGTTGAGGATGATGAGGCTCACGCTCTGCGTGGGCACGCGCACCGAATCGCCCATGAAGCCGATGGTGCCGATCTCGGGCATCACCTGCTCCAGCGCGGCGGCGGCGTTGGTCGACGTGAGCACCAGGTTGCCGATCGCCCCGCGCGTCTTCCGCAGGTCCGTGGCCCCGGCCTTGGGGACCGAGTCGAGGACCGGCTGCGAGTTGGTCACCGCGTGGATGGTGCTCATGCCGGCGGTGATCATGTCCTTGGTGAGGTCGCGGTCGAGCAGCGGCCGTATCATGTGCGCCAGCGCGGTCGTCGTGCAGGACGCGGCCGACACGAGCGTGTGCCGCGCCGGGTCGAACTCGTAGTCGTTGATGCCGTGGACGAGGATCGCCGCGTCCTGCGGGAGCGGCAGTCCCTTCTGCCTGCTCTTGAAGGGCGAGCTCTGGACCACCACGGCGGCGCCCGCGGCGAGGTGGCCGCGCAGGGCGCCGCGCGGCGCGTCCGCGTCGGCGTGCGGGTCGCGGAACGTGCCGGTGGCGTCCACGACCAGGGCCACACCGTTGTCGCGCCACGGGATGTCCTTGGGGTTGCGCGCCTCGCGCAGGATGAGGATCTCCTTGCCGTAGGCGCTGATGAGGCCGCGCTCCTCGTCCAGCACGCTCATGTCGCGGGTGCCTGACCGGCCGAAGAGGAAGCGGTGGAGCGGGCCGTACGTGCTGTCCTTGGAGAGGTACTGCACGACGGAGTCGAGGGAGGTGCCCACCGGCCGGCCGGTGTTGACGACGAAGCGGTCGAAGTCGTCGCGGCCGAGGTGGTGCCACAGCGTCAGCTTGCCGATCCTGCCGATGCCGTTGATGCCGAGGGTGCGCTGTGCGGCCATCGCTGCCGTACCTCCTGTCGCGACGCGGACCTCCCCGTCGCACGGGCCTCTCCGCGCCGCTCGCCTGTCCCGTCGCGGTCATCCTACCCGGAACCCCCGCGAGCGGCGAGGTATCATGGGTGCGTGAAGACCGCGCCCGTACCGTTCGACTCCGAAGCCCTTCGCGCCAACCTCGCCACCACGGCGCAGGAGGTGGTGATCCCCGAGCGCTACCTGCCCCTGCTGGAGGCCGTGGACGGCCTGCACGGCGTGCGCGCGGCGCTCGCGGACACGATGGGCGAGTACTTCCACACGTTCCGCAACGCCGACCTGCTCGTGGAGGGCTTCCAGACCACACTGCTGCGCAACTGGTCGTACTTCGAGCGCGCCCCGAACAGGGCGGAGCTGTTCGGGCTGCTGGCGGAACTGGTCGTGGGCCTTCTGGAGTCGCCGCTGACCGGCGACCAGTTCTCGCTCCTCCTCCGGCCGCTGCTCACCTGGGCCACGGACGTGCTCACCGGGCCCAACGGGGACCAGTACGACGAGCCGCTCGCGGGGCTCGCCGGCGCGCTCGCCAGGGTGCTGCCGGCGCGCGAGGCCGAGTTCCTCGAGCGCGACACGCTCCTGCGCAACCTCGCGCAGCGGGCGCAGGAGCGTCCTTCGCTCGCGCCCGGCTACCACGCGCTGTTCCGGGCGCTGCTCGCGGCCGGGTACCGCCGCGTGCGCGACAGCCTCGACGTCCCGGCGTGGGCGCTCTCGCAGGGCGAGCACCTCACCGACCCCGGGGCCGTCGCCGGCAAGTTCGCCTTCCTCACCGGCCGCCGGATCGGGACCCTGCTCGACGCGCTGGCCGCGGCGCCGGACGAGAAGCTGCTCACACCCAACTTCCCGGTGTTCTCGACGATCCTGGCGGAAGCCATCGACTCCCTGTTCCGGGTGGAGAACCTGGAGGACCGGTTCGCCGTCTGCCTCTTCTTCCTCAAGGACGAGACGCTGGGCTACCGGCAGAAGGAGGTCATGGCCGACCTCCTCGGCGTGGTCAAGCAGATGATGCGACCGGACAGGCACACCGACGCCGTCCGCATCCTCGCGCGCCTCACAGAGTTCTTCCGCGACCGCGACAACGAGTTCCTGCTCACGCGCTTCGCCTGCTACGAGGCGATCGGAGTCGCCATCGGCGAGGCCGGCAACGTCAGGGCGGCCGACCACCTCATCGAGGACATCCTGTACTGGAAGTTCCAGTACCCGGACATCCACGGCGCCACCGACGAGTGGGAGACGGTGGTCAATCCCTACCATCTTCCCAAGGTCCGCTGCTGGATGCGCATCATCGAGTCCAACCCGGCGCTCTTCGAGCGGCTGGCCGCCGCCCTCAACGTGCAGCTCAAGCTGGGCGGCGTGTTCATCGCCGACACCGATCTCTTCCAGCGCGACGTCACGCGCTTCCTCGACGCGGACATCCGACCCATCTACTTCGTCGCCAAGCAACTGCTGCGCACACTGCCCGTCTACTTCAACGAGGTGGGGGCGGAGGGCGAGCTGCGCGCCGTCTCGACGCAGATCGACGAGATCTGCGGGCGGCGCGACACGCTCATGCACTTCCTGCGCAAGCAGGTCCACGCGGAGTCCTCCAACCGCATGGTCCCGTTCAGCCGCGAGGTGCTGCGCTACTGGCTCACCCTCGATCCCTCGGGTCTCGAGCCGTACGTGTCGGCCAACACGCTCGCGGCGGTCCGCGCGGAGCGGCAGTGGGCGGAAGGCCCGCACGAGGTGCTGGTCGCGCTTGCCGCCGATGCCGGACGCGCCGCGGACGAGGGCCTGCTCGAGGAGCTCGCGGCGCTCCCTCCCGCCGTTCTCGAGGAGCGCCTGGCGCCGGACGGCGACGACGGCCGTGCGCCGTCGGCCGTGGCCCGGCGCCGCGTCGCCCTGCTGGTGCGCACCCACCAGCTGCTCGCGCGCAAGTACTCACTGGCCGCCGCGGACGTGGGCTCGGCCGTCTCGCACCACCTCAACCTGGACGGCCGCACGCGTCACCGCTTCGAGGTCGCGCTGGCGCGCTGGCAGGCTCGTCCAGGCCGGCGCACCAGGGACGCGCTGCTCGACGCCGCGCTCACGGTGCTCGAGCGTCTCAAGGCCGTCATCCTCGCGCCGGCGGCCGTGGCCGCGACCGAGAACATCTACCAGAAGCGGCACATCGCCGCCGGCATCCCATCGATCTACGGCAACTACAGCGAGCCGCGCTTCGACGCCCTGGGGCTCTCCTTCCGCGTGGAGACCCTCATCGGCCGGCTGCTCGACGACGTGGTGGAGGAGGGCGTCGAACGCTACGTCACGCGCGCCTCCCTGCGCCGCATGGCGACGGCCCTGCGGCGCTTCGAGCGCGCGCTCGCCGTCGACGGCGTCGACTCGCGCGCGCTCGACGCCAACCTGGACATGCTCGAGGCGAGCTTCTCACTGCGCAACTTCACCTTCCGCCAGTACCAGAACGTGTTCCAGTTCCTGTCCAACAGCGTGACGGAGCTCTCGTCCACCTCCGTGCTCAGCCATGAGCAGGTGCTGCACGCCGTGCTGGTCAACGACCCGCGCCAGTGCGAGGCGCGCGGCCTGTCGGTGGACGCGGTGGCCGAGCTCGTCCTGCGCGAGGTCCTCGTCTCGGGCCTCGGCCTGCAGGCGCTCGACCGCTACCTGGCGATGGCGCTCCGCCAGATCTCCATGCTCAACGGCCGGCTCGACGGCCGCGGCCTCACCCGCATGATGAACTACGACCCGGAGCGCCTGGTCTCGCCGATCCACAAGCCCAAGCGCGGCACCGACGACCAGACGACCCTGGGGTTCAAGGGGCTCGGCCTCAAGCAGATGGCCGCCTACGGCCACAGGGTCCCCGAGGGCTTCGTGCTGAGCACCGAGCTCTTCGGCGCGGTGCCGGCGATGTCGTATCCGCCCCTCTACGACGACACCATCCGTCGCGTCCAGGAGGCCATCCACGTGCTCGAGCGCCGGGCGGGCCTGCGGCTGGGAGACCCGCGCCGGCTGCTGCTGCTGTCCATCAGGTCCGGAGCGGCGATCTCCATGCCCGGCCTCATGACGACGTTCGTCAATGTGGGGCTCAACGACGAGCTCGTCGAGGCGTTCGCGCGGCGGCCGGAGACGGCCTGGGCCGCGTGGGACAGCTACCGCCGCTTCCTCCAGTCCTGGGCGATGTCCTACGGCATCGACCGCGACTTCTTCGACACCATCATGACCGAGTACAAGGCGCGGTACGGCGTGGGGCAGAAGCTCGACTTCACCGCGGGGCAGATGCGCGAGATCGCCTTCGCCTACAAGTCCCGCGCCCGCGACCACGGCGTCGTGTTCGTCGACGAGCCTTTCGGCCAGGTGGTCGCCTGCATGCGCAAGGTGCTCGAGTCGTGGGACTCGGCTCCGGCGCGGGTCTACCGCCAGTACATCGGCGTCGCCGAGGAGTGGGGCACCGCCGTCGTGATGCAGCGCATGGTCTTCGGCAACCTCAGCCGCGAGTCGGGCTCGGGCGTCACCTTCACCAACAACCCGCTCGAGCCGCACAGCCGCCAGGTCCGCCTGTTCGGGGACTTCGCCGTGCGCAGCCAGGGGGAGGACCTCGTGGGCGGCCTCGTCTTCCCGTGGCCCGTCTCCGAGGCACAGCGTCTCGGCAGCCTCACGTACCGGGGGACGGAGCACTCGCTGGAGCGCGACTTCCCCGACATCTACCAGCAGCTCCTGGCCGTCGCCCGGGACCTCGTCGGCGAGCGCGAGTTCGACCCTCAGGAGATCGAGTTCACCTTCGAGTCGCCGGCGGCGTCGGACCTCTACATCCTGCAGAAGCGCTCCGCCGTGCAGGAGCAGACGCGCGATGCCGCCTACTTCGACACCACGTCGCCCAACTACGGGCCGCCGGTCGCGGTCGGCATGGGGGTGGCCGGCGGCGCCTACTCCGGCCGCGCCGCCGTCACCGCGGAGCAGATCGACCGGCTGCTGGCGGAGGCTCCGGACGAGAACATCGTCCTCCTGCGCCCGGACACGGTGCCCGAGGACATCGGCATGATCACCCGCGTGAGCGGCATCCTCACCGCCCGCGGCGGCGCGACCTCGCACGCCGCCGTGACCGCGAAGCGCCTGGGCAAGACGGCCGTGGTCGAGTGCGTCGACCTCGAGGTCTTCGAGAAGGCCGGGACCGTGCGTCTCGCCAGCCGGGAGGTCGACGTCGGCGACTGGGTGTCCATCGACGGCCGGACGGGCAACATCTTCTTCGGGCGCATCCCCACGACGCCGCAGCCGCCGCTTCCACCAGCCCGCTGAGGGGCGGGTGGCGAGGAGTCCACGGCGCCGGAAGGCCGAGCCTTCAGCCACTTCATGCGCACGCCGCACTAGTCGCGCAAAAGTGAACAATTCACGCCTGTATCGGACAGTCGCCTCTGGTAAGCTGTCCGTCAAAACGATCGGGAGGACTTCATGACCGTGCGTGTAGGCATCAACGGCTTCGGCCGCATCGGCCGCCTCGTCATCCGCGCCGCGCAGCGGCACGGCGCCGACGTCGAGTTCGTCGGCATCAACGACCTGACCGACTCCAAGACCCTCGGCCACCTGCTCAAGTACGACTCGGTGCACGGCCTGTACCCGGGCACGGTCGCGGTCGAGGAGGACGCGCTCGTCATCGACGGCAAGCGCGTCCGCGTCACCGCCGAGTCCGACCCGGCCAAGCTGCCCTGGCGCGAGCTCGGCGCCGACGTGGTCATCGAGTCCACGGGGCGCTTCACCGAGCGCGCCAAGGCCGCCGCTCACCTCGAGGCCGGCGCCAGCAAGGTGATCATCTCCGCGCCGGGCAAGGGCGCCGACGCCACCATCGTCCTCGGCGTCAACGAGGAGACCTACGACAAGACCACCCACGACGTGATCAGCAACGCCAGCTGCACCACCAACTGCCTGGCGCCGATGGCCAAGGTGCTGGTGGACAACTTCGGCGTGGAGAAGGGTTTCATGACCACCATCCACGCCTACACCGGCGACCAGAAGGTGCTCGACTTCCCGCACAGGGACCTGCGCCGCGCCCGCGCCGCCGCGCTCAGCATCATCCCGACGACCACCGGCGCAGCGCGCGCCGTCTCGCTCGTCATCCCGGAGCTCGAGGGCAAGCTCGACGGCTTCGCCCTGCGCGTGCCGACGCCGGACGGCTCGGCCACCGACCTCGTCGCCGAGCTCAAGACCGAGGTCACCGCGGAAGAGGTCAACGCCGCCATGAAGGCCGCCGCCGAGGGTCCGATGCAGGGCATCCTGGAGTACCAGGAGGACCCCATCGTGTCCATCGACATCGTCGGCAACAGCCACTCGTCCATCTTCGACCCGGCGCTCACCATGGCCAAGGGCAAGCTGGTCAAGGTCATCAGCTGGTACGACAACGAGTGGGGCTACTCGTGCCGCCTCGTCGACCTCGTGCAGAGGGTCCTCTGATACTCGTCACGTCACGCCGGGGAGGCTGAAGACGCCATGAAGCGGTCGCTCACCGACTACCCGCTCGCGGGCAAGCGCGCGCTCGTGCGCGTGGACTTCAACGT
>DASUMX010000035.1:0-25884 GCA_036277455.1 Thermoleophilia bacterium | reverse complement strand
AGGGGCTCGATGCACTTCTGCTCACGCACGATGACCCGGTAGTTGTTGCCCGAGTGCGAGTTCGTGGTGTAGCCGTTGCAGGCGGCGAACTCGCCGAGGTCGTCACGCTCGAAGTTGGTGCACGCCGGCAGGATGACGTCGGCCATGCGGGTCTCGCTGTTGAACCAGATGTCCTGGTTGACGACGAACTCGAGCTTGGGGCTCTGGTACATGCGCACCCACTTCGTGGTGTCGCTCATGGTGCCCATGAAGGACCCGCCGTAGCGGTACCAGAGCTTGATCTCCGAGCAGCCCTCCGCCGGGTACACGAAGTGCTCGAACTGCTGCTCGAGCGACTGGCCGCAGAACCCTGCGCCGTCCCACTCGATGTGGCCGTCGAGGATGGCGTCCGGCACGGTGAGGCGGTAGAGACGCTGCTTGGTCGAGTTCTGCGGGATGTACGCGGCCGCCTTCGTCGAGTGGGACATGCGGCCCATCGGCTCGGCGTAGGCCGGGAACCAGGTGTCGAACTCTGCCGGGGCGCCCATAGAGACGCCGCCGATCGTGACGCCCGGCTTGCCCAGCCCCTGCATCGCCTGGAGGAGCACCATCATCCGCGCCCACTCCGTGGCGTAGGCGGTACGGCAGGCGCTCCCTTCGCCGCCGCGGGCGCCGGCCGCGAGGGCGGTGGGCCTGGCGGCCCACTCCCGCGCCAGCGTGCGGATGACGCGCGCCGCGACGCCGCTCTCCTCGGCCGCCCACTCCGGCGTCTTGGGCACGCCGTCGGTCTCGCCGAGCACGTAGGGCTTGAACTCGTCGAAGCCGATGGTGCGGTCGGCGACGTACTGCTTGTCGTAGGTGTCCTCGGTGATCCACACGTGGGCGATCGCCATCGCCAGCGCCGTGTCCGTGCCCATGCGCGGCGCGATCCACTTGGCGTCGGCGAAGATCGCGTTGGTGTAGTTGTGGAAGGGATCGATGAAGACCGCCTGGACGCCCTTCTCCTTGAGCCACGTCCGCCAGATCGCCGACTCCTGTCCCGAGTACGTCCCGCGCGTCGTGTCGGGGTCGTTCGACCAGAAGACGATCATCTCGGAGTTGCGCATGACGTCCTGCAGGTTGTCGAACGGCTCGGGCATGCCGAGGCGCCAGTAGAAGCCGTACGTGTGCGTGGCGCCCCAGTGCCACCCCTCCCAGCTGTCCGGGTTGTCGAAGACGGGGGTGGCCTCGAGGCAGTTCATGAAGCGCATGAACGGGCCCATCTTGTAGCCGACGATGCCCCAGTTGTGGTGCGACGACGTCATGCCGCTGATCGCCGAGCTGCCGTACTTCTTCTTCACGCGCGCGATCTCGCTCGAGACGATGTCGAGCGCCTCGTCCCAGGAGATCCGCTCATAGGCCGACTTGCCGCGATTCTGCGGGTTGCGCTCGCCGTCGGGGTCGAAGTCGACGCGCTTCATCGGGTACTTGATGCGGTCGTCCGAGTAGAGACGCCGGCGCTCGGCGTGCACCATCGGAGCGAGATTGAACTTCTTCGGCGGCGAGTAGCTCTTGCCGCCGGCTTCGATCACCCAAGGCCGGAACTCGGCCTCGTCGGCCACCAGCGGACGGATCCGCGTGACCACCCCGTCATTGACGTACACGGACACGGGCCCGCAGTTCGTCAGGTTGGTGAAGACCTGCTCACTCATGCGGCGACCTCCCCACCAGCTCCCGTGGTGACTCGCAAGGAATCACTTGCATCCGGAGGCGATTTGGACCACACTCGTACATCTCGTGAATATGCGAATATCGGCTGGTGATAACGCAAATACCGGATACGGCTGGACCATCGTACTCCCGCGGGAGGGCGGCAGGCAAGGGGCCAAGATGAAGGGGACAGCATGACGACCACGTCGGCTCGCGCCACGGACGGTCAGGCCAGCGGCAGGGGAGAGCGCTCGGGGGACGTCGACCCGCTCACCGTGCGCGCGCTCGCGCGCGGCCTCTCCATCCTCTCCCTGTATGACGTCGACCACCGTGAGTGGACGATCGACGAGATCGCGGCGCGCACGGGCCTGCTGCGCATGACGGCCTATCGCATGGTGCGCACGCTCGAAGCCGCCCAGTACCTCGTGCGCGACCACGCGACCAACCAGTATCACCTCGGGCCCGCCGCCATCACGATGGCCTACGTAGCCGAGGACACCTCGGAGTTCGTGGAGCACGCGAGGCCGTACCTCGTGCGGCTCCTGGACGAGACGGGTGAGTCCGTCACGCTCGCGGTCCCCGTGGACGGCGTCCCGGTCTGCGTCAGCATCCTGAATTCCGCCAGGCCGTTCCAGCGCCGGATCGCCCCGGGGCGCATCATCGGCGATCTCGCGTCGGTGCACGGCAAGATCTTCACCGCGTTCGCGCCACCGGAGCGCCGCGCCGCCGTTCTGGCGCAGCAACGACGCCGGCACACCCCGCGCACCGTCACCGATCCCGGCGCGCTCGAGCGTGAGCTCGAGCGCGTCGCCGCGGACGACGTCGCATTCGACGACGAGGGGTTGTATCTCAGCGTCTGCTCCGTCGGCTCGCCCGTCCGCGACCAGCTCGGCAACGTGGTCGCCGCGATCTCCGTCGTCATGCCCGCGGGCCGCTACGGCCCCGGAGAGCGAGATCTCTGCGTCCGTGCCGTCAAGGATGCGGCGGCCTCGTTGTCCGCCTATCTCGGCTGGAATCCGTCCCGGCCGTCTCTCGAGTCACAGCCCGATCCAGCCACGGGAGCGTCAACCAAGGCGAAAGGACAGCGATTGAGATGAGTGAGGACGCACGCAAGAAAGTCGACGTGAAGCCCGACAAGACCGTCATCAAGGCCTTGTCGCAGGGCGGTCTCCTCGGTGGCACCGGCGAGGTCATGGTCGACGTGAAGGACGGCAAGATCCTGCGCATCCGCCCGTTCCACTTCGACTGGAAGTACGACGGCTCCACCTTCAGGCCCTGGAAGATCGAGCGCAACGGTGCCGTCCTCGAACCCGGCCTCAAGTCGCGCCCCGCGCCATATGCGACCGCCTACAAGAAGCGCACCTACTCCCCCAACCGCATCCTGTATCCGCTCAAGAGAGTCGACTGGGACCCCGACGGCGAGCGCAACCCGCAGAACCGCGGCGTGAGCAAGTACGAGCGCATCTCGTGGGATGAGGCCACCGACATCATCGCCAAGGAGATCGTCCGCATCCAGAAGCAGTACGGTCCCAACGCCATCCTGGTCCAGGGTGACGGTCACGGCGAGAGCAAGACCATCCACACGCCGCACGGGCACAGCGGCCGCCTGCTCGACGCGATGGGCGGCTTCACCCTGCAGGTCCGCCAGCCGGACAGCTGGGAGGGCTGGTACTGGGGCTCCAAGCACGTCTGGGGCCACGGGTTCCAGGGCATGATGGCCCCGCAGCTCAATGTCGGCAAGGACATCTCCGAGCACTGCGACATGGTCCTCAAGTGGGGCTGCGACGACGAGACCACGCCGTGGGGCTTCACCGGCCAGAACGCCACCAACATCTCCTACTTCTGGACCGAGGCGGGCATCAAGCAGGTCTACATCTGCCCCGACCTCAACTACGGCGCGGCCGTCCACGCCGACAAGTGGATCCCGGTCCTCCCCAACAGCGACGCCGCCCTGCAGCTCGCGATCATCTATACGTGGCTCAAGGAAGATTCCTGGGACAAGGAGTACGTCGCGACCCACGCGGTCGGCATGGACAAGGTCGCGGCCTACGTGCTCGGCGACGAAGACGGCATCCCGAAGTCGCCCGAATGGGCCGCGCCCAAGTGCGGCGTGCCCGAGTGGACCATCAAGGCGCTCGCCCGCGAGTTCGCGGCCAAGTGCACGTCGATCGTGCACTACTTCGGCGGCTCGATGATCCGCGGCCCGTATTCGCACGAGCCGGGCCGCCTCGAGTGCATCCTGCTCGGCATGCAGGGCCTCGGCGGGCCCGGCGTGCACCAGTGGCAGATGTCGTACTTCGGCATGCCTCGCGCCGAGTCTCTCGACAACTTCCGCTACTTCAATCCCACGCTCAGCGAGCACTTGCGCGTGCCCGTCCAGAGCAGCGTCGACGCCTGGGCGACCCAGAACCTGCCCAAGACGCTGATCCACGAGGCGATCCTGCACGGGCCGCTCAAGTTCACCGGCACCGGCGCCCAGAACGCGGAGACCGAGGACCAGTTCATCGAGTACGAGTTCCCGCTGCCCAAGGAAGAGGGCGGCAGCGAGCTGCACATGATCTGGACGGACACCCCCTGCCGCATCACCTGCTGGAACCACGGCAACTGGATCATCGAGTCGCACCGGCACGAGAGCATCGAGTTCATGGTCGCGCAGCACCCGTGGCTGGAGAACGACTGCCTCTACGCCGACATCATCCTGCCGGCCAACACCACGATGGAGGTCGACGACTGCGTCACCAACGTCCGCCAGGGTCCCCCCTTCCAGACGTGCACCCTGCAGGACAAGGCCATCGAGCCGGTCGGCGAGTCCAGGAGCGACTACGAGATCGTCCTCGCCGTCGCCGACAAGCTCGGCCTCAAGGAGAAGATCACCCAGGGCAAGAGTGTGCGGGATCTCCAGAAGGAGGTCTTCGAGTGCATGTACGGCTCCAGGTACATGACCTGGGAGGAGTTCGAAGAGAAGAAGTACGTCGTGTATCCCACGGCGGAGGACTGGGAGAGCGACCCGCCCGGTCTGCGCGAGTTCTACGACGACCCCAAGGCGTCGCCGCTCAAGACCCCCTCGGGTCTGCTCGAGTTCTACTCGGAGCGCCTCGCCACGCACTTCCCGCACGACGAGGAGCGGCCGCCGATCCCCAAGTGGGTCGAGCGCGGCGTCACGCATGACGAGCGCATCTCGAGCGAGCGCGCCGACCTCTTCCCGCTCGTGCTCATGAGCAACCACCCGCGCTGGCGCACGCACGCCCAGGGCGACGACTGCACCTGGGCGCGCGAGACGCCGACGGGCAAGGTCCTCGGTCCCGACAACTACAACTACGAACCCGTGTGGCTGCACCCCACGGACGCGGCGGAGCGCGGCATCGAGCACGGTGAGATCGTCAAGATCTTCAACGAGCGCGGCATCGTGCTCGCCGGCGCCTGCGTGTGGGAGCGCCTGATGCCGGGCGTCGCCTACATCGACCACGGCGCCCGTCACGACCCCATCATCCCGGGCAAGGTCGACCGCGGCGGCGCCATCAACACCATCGCCCCGAACGGCCTCACCTCCCGCCAGTGCTGCGGCCAGGCCACCAGCGGCTATCTCGTCGACGTGCAGAAGATCAGGCCGGAGGAGTGGGAGACGTGGCGTCGGGACTACCCCGAGGCCTTCGAGCGAGAATACGACCCCGGGGCCGGACTGCGCTTCGACGGCTGGGTGGTCGAGGGAGGGAGCAGGTAACGATGAAAGCATTCGTCATCGACGTCGCCCGCTGCAACGGCTGCTACGGCTGCCAGTTCGTCTGCAAGGACGAGCACGTCGGCAACGACTGGGCCCCCATCGCCAAGCCCCAGCCCGACGCCGGGCAGTTCTGGATGCGCGTGGACGAGTTCATCCGCGGCACCGTGCCCAAGGTGCGCATGCACTACGTGCCCAACCCCTGCATGCACTGTGACGCCGCCGCCTGCATGGAGGCGTGCCAGGTCGAGGGCGCCATCTGCAAGCGCGACGACGGCATGGTCGTGATCGACACCGACAAGTGCACCGGCTGCAAGGCGTGCGTGTCCGCGTGTCCTTACGGGTCGATCTACTTCAGCGACGACCTCAACCTGGCCCAGAAGTGCACCGGCTGCGCCCACCTGCTCGACGACGACGAGTGGGAGTACCCCCGCTGCGTCGACTCGTGCCCGACCAAGGCCATCACGTTCGCCGAGGAGAGCGAGCTCGCCGGCCTGATCGCGCGGGCCGAGGTCATGAAGCCGGAGGCCGGCACCAGCCCGCGCGTCCACTACCTGAACCTCCCGAAGAAGTTCATCGCCGGCACGGTCTACGACCCGGTCGAGAAGGAGGTCGTCATCGGCGCGACGTGCACGCTCACGGCGGCCGACGGCGCGGTCCTGCACGTCTCCACGGACGAGTTCGGCGACTTCTGGTTCACGGACATCGTGGCCGGTACCTATGCCCTGAGCATCGAGGCGGACGGCTTCGCCGCGAAGGCATACGAGGCGGTCGACGCCGCCGAGGACGTCAACCTCGGAGACATCGCCCTGTCGAGCTGAGGGCGCGGTGAGATAGGATTCGGGCGGGCCGGTCCGCGGACCGGCCCGCCCGTTCCATACAACGGAACACATCCGGCCCTCGGTGACACTCCCGCCGCCGGCCGGCCAAGTCCAGTCCCCGATGACAGGAGTCCGCCCATGAGATGGGGAATGGTCATCAATCTGGCGAAGTGCATGCGCTGCCACGCCTGCGTCGCCGCCTGCAGGATCGAGCACTTCCTTCCCCTGGACATCACGTGGGTCAAGCTCATCGCCCACGAGGTGGATGAGGACGGCGCGGTCGAGGTGTCCACGTACCCGGTGCGCTGCAACCAGTGCGCCGACGCCCCCTGCGTGCACGCCTGCCCCACCGAGGCCTCTCACCAGCGTGAGGACGGCATCGTCGTCATCGACTCGGACAAGTGCATCGGCTGCCGGTACTGCGTCATCGCCTGCCCGTACCAGAACCGCACCTTCTATTCCAAGGACAAGGATCCGGGCTACTTCCCCGGGTACGAGCGCACGCGGTTCGAGAAGATGGGCCAGAAGCTCTACCCGCATCAGCGGGGCACGACGGAGAAGTGCAACTTCTGCGTCGAGCGCATCGACGATGGGATGTCCCGCGGCCTCACGCCGGGCGTCGACCGCGACGCGTCGCCGGCCTGCGTCAACACGTGTCAAGCCAGGGCGCTCACGTTCGGCGACCTCGACGACCCGGACAGCGAGGTGAACCGGCTCATCCGCAGGTACGGCGGGTTCCAGCTGCGCGCCGAGTACGGCACCGAGCCTTCCGTCTGGTACATCGACTACAGGCTCGGCGGCAACGACAACAAGGCGCCGCGTGAGGCCCAGACGGGCAGTCACATCCAGCACCTCAGCTCCGTGGACCGCGACGCCTTCCGGCGCATCTACGGCAGAGAGCCGGCGGATGCGGAGGCGAAGCCGTGAAGGCGCAGACCCGCCGCCAGTGGATCACCACGCACGAGTGGATGGTCAAGCCCATGCGCCAGAAGGAGTGGATCTCCGGCAAGGGCATCCTCGTGTGGCTCGCCGAGGTCTTCTCCGCGCTCGGCATGGGCACGTACCTCGTCGGCCTGCTCGCCGGGATCAGTGAGATCACCACCTGGGCCTGGTGGGCGACCGTGCTCGGCTGGGTCCTCATCGTGCTCTTCAAGCTCCCGTTCCACCTCGCGTACCTGGGGCGGCCACTCCGCTTCTGGCGCGCCATCCCGCCGTTCACCAAAGCCTGGAGGACGTCCTGGCTGGCGCGCGGCATGTTCTTCTCGATCGTCTTCACCGGCGCCGGGTTCCTGCAGATCGTCTTCTGGTACTTCCTGCGCTGGGGCGACCTCAGCGCCTCTGCCTCGGACGCCCTGACGGTGCTCTCCTGGATCGTCGGGATCGTCGCCGGCGTGTTCATCCTGCTCACCGGCGTCTACTGCGGCTTCGCCATGAGCTACTGCAAGAGCCTGCCGTTCTGGAACACGGGGCTGCTGCCCATCGTGTTCGTCATCATGGGCGTCGCCGACGGTCTGGCGCTGACGATGGGCGTCAACCTGATCACGGGTGCGGACGAGGCCGCCATCAGCGACCTCGAGTTCTGGAGCCGCATCCTGCTCGTGGTCAACGCCCTGCTGATCGCCGGCTATCTGGCCCGCGCCTATCAGCGGCACTCGGCCGCGGAGCTCGCCGCGCAGGACCTCATCAAGGGCAGCACGGCCTGGGTCTTCTGGGTCCTGCTGGTGATCCTCGGCATCGCCACCCCGCTGGTCATCTCCGTCGCCACGGCGTTCATGGAGGGCGACACCGAGCCCCTGCTCATCGTGGCGATCGTCTGCCACACGATCGGCGCCTTCGCGCTCAAGTACTCCGTCCTGAAGGTCGGCATCTACAGATCCGTCCTTCCGGGAGTGGGATGAAGCGGCCGCACGCTGGCGCGGCTGAAAGGGACACAATGGCTGACCGCAAGCAGATCGTGACGACGTGCAAGAGCTGCCACGGCGGCTGCGGCGTGATCGTCACTGTCCAGGACGGCGCGATCGTCCACATCCAGGGCAACCCGGACTCGCTCACCAAGGGCACGATGTGCTCCAAGGGGCTCTCCAGCATCCAGCACATCGACAACCCGTACCGCATCAAGTACCCGATGAAGCAGGTGGGCAGAAAAGGTGACGGCAAGTGGGAGCGCATCACATGGGACGAGGCGCTCGACACCATCGCCGGCAAGATGAAGGCCGCGATCGCCGATCCCGGCCCGCACACCATCGCCATCTCGCAGGGGACCGGCCGCGGCTACAACCGCTACACGATGAAGATGGCGCGCTCGCTCGGCACGGGCAACGCCATCACCCCCGGCTACGTGTGCCACAGCCCCCGGCTCGGCCTGTACGGCCTGGTCACGGGCTACGGCCGTCTCTACTGTGATTACCACGGCTGGGGCGGGGAGTTCCCCAAGACGCAGATCATGTGGGCCAAGCAGCTGGAGATCAGCAGCGCCGACTCCGAGATGGCCTACTGGTTCATGAACTCGCTCGACTACTGCAAGAACCTCATCATCATCGACCCGCGAGCCACGGCGTACGCCTCGCGGGCCTCGCTCTGGATCCAGCCGCGGGTCGGCACCGACTGCGCCCTGGCGATGGGCATGATGCGCCACATCATCGAGCAGGGGCTCTGGGACAGGGAGTTCGTCGAGGACTGGACCTTCGGGTTCGACGAGCTCCGCGAGCGCGTCAGGGACTTCACCCCGGAGAAGGTCTCCGACATCTGCTGGATCCCCAAGGAGCACGTGACGACGGCGGCCGAGATGTGGGCCGTCGACACGCCGGGCTGCATCCAGGTGGGAAGCTCTCTCGAGCGCCAGGCCAACTGCGGCCACACGCTGCGCGCCATCACCTGCCTCATGGGTCTCACCGGCAACATCGAGCGCCCGGGCAGCATGATCACGTGGGTGCTCCCCGAGACCGGCCTGATCGAGGACTTCTTCCTCGAGCTGCCGATCACCGACGAGATGAAGGCCGGGATCATCGGCGGCGACACGTACAAGATGGGCGCCGCCCGCACCTGCAACCCGGACACGATGGTCAAGGCCATCAACGCCGGCAAGAGCCCCATCAAAGTGTGGTTCAGCGTCGGCGGGCAGCAGATCGTGCACCTGGCCAACACCAACGAAGTCGTGTCGGCCATCGAGAAGGTCGAGTTCATGTCGCACGCCGACCTGTTCATGGGGCCGATGGCCGAGGCGGCCGACATCGTGCTGCCGGCCGCCCACTGGCTCGAGCTCGACGACGTGTACGACATGCACCCGCGGTTCATGATCGAGGCGCACAACAAGGTCATCGACCCCCCGGGCGAGGCGAAGGCCGACGCGTGGATCTTCAACGAGATCGGCAAGCGGGTCGTCCCCGACAAGTGGTTCGAGGACGTCGAGGCACTGCTCGATTACCAGGTGCGCAAGGGCAAGAACGGCACCATGACCTGGAAGGACTTCAGCGAGCAGCTGGTCAGCGGCTGCTACGGGCCCGACCAGGTGTACTACAAGTACAAGACGGACTACTGGCACGAGGGCGGCGGCTTCCCGACGCCGAGCAGGAAGTTCGAGTTCCACTCGAACCATCTCGAGTCGCTCGGGTACGACCCGTTGCCGGTGTTCCGTGAGCCGGGAGAGAGCCCGGTCTCCACGCCGGAGCTCTACGAGGAGTACCCGCTCGTCATGAGCAGCGGGTTCCGCCAGCCCTTCTACTTCCTCGGCCAGTACCGCAACATCCCCTGGCTGCGGAGCTACATGGAGTTCCCTCAGTGCCAGATGCATCCGGAGACCTGCGAGAAGTACGGCGTCGAGGACGGCGACATCGTCTGGATCGAGTCGCCGCGGGGCCGCATCCGCCAGAAGCTGCGCGCCTTCCCGGGCATCAAGAAGGACATGATCATGTGCACCGCCAACTGGTTCTATCCCGAGGAACCGGCCAAGGGGTACCACGGCGTGTTCATCTCCAACCCCAACGTGCTCACGAGCAACGACCACCTCGACCCGATGTACGGCTCCCCGGACCTCACGTGTCTGCTCTGCAAGGTCTACAAGGCCAGGGATGAGGAGCTGCAGGAGGAGGTGTTCCACACCGAGGCCTACGGCACCGTGCCGACGTACGGCAAGTCGTAGCCCCGGGGCCGTCTCCCGCGCCCGAGGCGCGATCGGTCGTCAGTGCCGGCCGCCGCCGATGCCCGACGCCTCGAGCGCGCGCGCGACGAGCTCGCGGACGCGCTGCACGTGCTTCGTGGCGGCGGCCGACGCGCGCTCGGGGTCCTGTTCGCGGATCGCCGTGACGATGTCTTCGTGCGTCGCGAAGACGTCGTCCTCCGTGCTGTCCAGCAGTTCTTCGTCGAAGGGCAGGAAGAGGTCGGCGCGGACCGCGTTCATGGCGAGCGCCAGTCGCGGGCTGTGGGCTCCCGCGGCGATGCTGCGGTGGATGTCGGCGTCCGCCTGGAAGAGTGAAGCCCGGCGGCGGTTGTCGTGCTCCCCGGCCAGGGCGCGCTCCATGGCCGCGAGCTCGTCGGCCGTGCGGCGCCGGGCCGCAAGCTCGGCCAGCCGCGTCTCGACGGTGAAGCGGAACTCGAAGATGTCGTCGAGCTCGTCGCGGTGCTCCCCCATCCACTGGTCCCAGCACTTCTGCAGCGTCTGGAGGTCGCTCACCCGGGAGCCGCCGTGCGCGCCGCGCGTGGTGATCAGGTAGCCCGTGCTCTCGAGGGAACGCAGGGCGATGCGCAGCGTGACCCGGGAGATGCCCAGCCGCGCGGCGAGCTCCGTGGCCGGTGGCAGCCGGTCGCCCGGCCCCAGCTCGCCCCAGAAGATGAGGGCGCGTACGTACCGCTCCGCGCTCTCGCTCGCCGTGCCCGGCGTGAGAGACATGTCGTCGAACCCTCGGTGGACCATGGCGTTCCCTGGCCGATGTTGGCTGGACTATAGCAGTCTTGACAATAATAGCTAAATGGCTACCATCTATGCAATTACTGTCTTTCCGAGCACTGAGGAGAGGAGGCCGTGATGCCGCCAGAGGTCAGCGACGCGCTCGCGCAAGCGCGCGAGCTCGTCGAAACGGCGCTCGCGGCCGGCCGTCCCGCGCTCGACGAGGCCGCCGCCAAGCAGGTCCTGGCCGCCTACGGCGTGCCCATCCCGGCCGGCGGCCTCGTGCATTCTGCGACGGAGGCCGCCGGCATGGCGTCGTCTCTGGGAGTCCCCGTCGCCATGAAGGCGACCGGCGCGCTGATCCAGCACAAGACCGAGAAGCAGCTGGTCGTGCTGGACGTGCGCACGCCGGACGAGGCGGCCGAGACGTACGCCGCGCTGGCGAAGCGCGCCGGCGACGCCCTCGAGGCCGTGCTGGTCGAGGAGATGGTGTCCGGCAGCCGCGAGTTCATGGTCGGCATGAAGCGCGATGCCGCGTTCGGCCCCGTCGTCGCGTTCGGCCTCGGCGGCACCATGACCGAGGTGTTCCGCGACATCGCCCTCGCCGTCACCCCCGGCGCCGCGGGCGATGTCGCGGGACTCCCCGACCTCATCAACGGCAGGGCGCTGCTCGGCCCGTTCCGGGGCCAGCCGGCCGTGGACCGCGCAGGGCTCGTCGCCGTCATCGAGGCGGTCGCGCGGATCGCCGCCGACCACCCGCAGATCTCCGAGATCGACGTCAACCCGCTGCTGGTCCGCGGCGCCCAGCCGGTCGCGGCCGACGCCCTCATGGTCCTGTCCGCCGCGACCCCGGCCGCGCCGGCCTCCCGCGCCTTCACCCCGGACCTCGAGGCCGTCCTGGCGCCGAGATCGGTGGCCATCGTCGGCGCGTCCGGCGACGTCGCCCGCTGGGGCGGGTCGGCGCTGCAGAACATCCTCGCCGGCGGGTTCGAGGGAGCGATCCACCCAGTCAACCCCAAGGGCGGAGAGTTCTTCGGCCTGCCCGTGTCGCCGAGCCTCCAGGACGTGCCCGCCCCGCCGGACCTCGCGGTCCTCGCGGTCGGCGCGCGCCAGCTGCCCGAGGTGATCGCACAGTGCGGTAAGGCCGGCGTCCGCGCGGCCGTGGCGATCGCCGCCGGCTTCTCGGAGACCGGCGACGAAGGCGCACAGGCCGAACAGGCGCTCGCGCAGACGGCGGCCGAGGCCGGCGTCACGCTGATCGGCCCCAACTGCATGGGCCTCATCGCCAACGCGACCCACCTGCACGCGACGGGATTCATCGCGCTGCACCCGCGGCCGGGCAACGTCGCCATCGTGTCGCAGTCCGGCAATCTGGGCGTCCAGCTCTCCGCGCTCGCCGACCGCCGCGACCTCGGCGTGCGCTGCTTCATCGGTGTCGGCAACGAGGCGCAGGTGACCGCCGTCGACGTGGTCGAGTACCTCGCGGACGACGAGGGTACCTCGTGCATCCTCGCGTATCTCGAGGGCGTCGACGACGGCCGCCGTCTCTTCGACGTCGCCACCGCGACGAGCCTCAAGAAGCCCGTGGTGGTGCTGCGCGGCGGGCTGACCGACAGCGGCGGCAAGGCCGCCGCCTCGCACACCGGCGCCATGGCGGGCTCCGCGGCCGTCTACGAGGCTGCGGCTCGCCAGGCCGGCCTCGTCACCTGCACCTCCGTCCAGGAGGCGCTCGACCTGGCGACGGCCCTCGCGAACCTCCCGCTGCCGAGCGGCCACCGCATCGCCATCGTCACCAACGGCGGCGGCGCAGGCGTCCTCGCCGCCGACGAGATGGCGCGACGGCAGCTGACGCTCGTCGACCCGCCGTCGGAGCTCCTTGCGGAGATCGATGAGATCCTGCCGCCGTTCTGGAGCCGCCGGAACCCGTTCGACATGGTCGCCATGGCCGGGGGCGACGTCGCCTCGCGCGTGCTCGCAGCGGTCGCCCGCTGTCCGGAGGTGGATGCCGTCGTCGCCCTCTCCGTGCTCGGCGTCCCCAACGCCGGCGACGAGGTCCGTGGGCAGGCCGCCACGGGCGACTACGAGGACTTCAGCCCGTGGGAACGGCGCTACCTCGACGGCGTCGCCGCGCTCATGGCGGAGACCGGCAAGCCGATCGTCAACGTCCCCGACCTTCCGGTCCGTCGCGCCGTGTACACGGGCGACCATCGCTACGCGCCCGTCGTCGTCCCCACTCCACGGGCGGCGGCGCTGGTGCTCGAGCAGATGGCGCGGTACGGCGCATGGCGGTCCAGGCACTCACACCACTCCCGACCGAAGGACGACGCATGACCCCACCCGATGTGGCCGCGGCCGAGGCCGAGCCCCGCGCCTCCGAGCTCGTGATCCTGTCCGGCAACGAGGCCATCGCCCGCGGCGCCTGGGAGGCCGGCGTGCGCTTCGCCTCCGCGTACCCCGGCACGCCCAGCACCGAGATCATGGAGGCGCTCGCCAGGTACGAGGACGTCTACGCCGAGTGGGCGCCCAACGAGAAGGTCGCGATCGAGGCGGCCACCGGCGCCGCTCTCGCCGGCGCGCGGGCGCTCGCCACGATGAAGCACGTGGGTCTCAACGTCGGCGCCGACCCGTTCTTCTCGTCGTCGATGATCCGCATGGCGGGCGGCCTCGTCATCGTGTCCGCCGACGACCCCGCCATGCACAGCTCACAGGACGAGCAGGACAATCGCACCTACGCGAAGTTCGCGAAGCTGGCGATGGTCGAGCCGTCGGACGCCGACGAGGCGTTGCAGTTCATCAAGGCGGCCTACGAGATGAGCGAGCGCTTCGGCACGCCGGTGCTGTTCCGGACGACCACCCGCACATCGCACGCGCAGGGCGTGGCGAAGTTCGGCGAGCGGGCGACTCCCGCCGGGCCGCTGCTCGAGCTGGAGCGAGACCCGTCGCAGCAGCTGATGATGCCGCACAACGCCATCCCTCGCCACGCGGCCGTCGAGCAGCGCCTGCTCGACCTCGCCGAGTTCGCCGAGACCACGGCGCTCAACCGGGTCGAGATGGGCGACGCGCGCGCCGGCATCGTCGCCTCGGGCGCGGCCTACGGCTACGCCAAGGAGGCGTTCCCGCAGGCGAGCTTCCTCAAGCTGGGCATGAGCTGGCCCCTGCCGAGGCGGCTGATCGCCGGCTTCCGGGCCCAGGTCGACAAGCTGTACGTGGTGGAGGAGCTCGACCCGTTCCTCGAGGAGAACATCCGCCTGCAGGGGGTGACGGTCGACGCCGGCAAGGACATCCTGCCGCTGTGCGGCGAGTTCACCCCCGGCCTCGTGGCCAGGACGCTCTCCGCGGCCGGGGTCCCCGGCGTGGACGAGAGCCTGCTGCTGGACGTGCCGGCGGCCGACGAGGACTTGCCCGACAGGCCGCCGACGCTCTGCCCCGGCTGCTCGCATCGCGGCGTCTTCGTCGCGCTGCGCCGCCTGCGCGCGTTCGTCAGCGGCGACATCGGCTGCTACAGCCTCGGGGCGCTGGCGCCGTTCAACGCCATGCACTGCAGTACCTGCATGGGCGCCGGCATCAGCATGGCGCACGGCATGGCGAGAGTCCTGGACGAGAACGCCGACACGAAGAACCGCCCCGTCGCGGTGATCGGCGACAGCACCTTCTTCCACTCCGGCATCACGTCCCTTCTGGACGTCGCCTATAACCGCAGCAACATCGTCACCGTGATCCTCGACAACCGAACCACGGCCATGACAGGGGGCCAGGAGAACCCGAGCATGGGCAAGACCCTGCAGGGACAAGACGCCCGCCTCGTCGACATCCCCGCGCTCGTGCGCTCGCTGGGCATCACCCGCGTTCGCGAGATCGACCCGCTGAACGTCGCGGAGACGCAGGCGGCGCTCAAGGAGGAGATCGCCTCCGACGAGCCATCGGTCGTGATCGCCGTCTCGCCGTGCGTGCTCGAGTACCGGATCAAGCGGCCGGCGTACCGCGTGGACGCGGATCTCTGCACCGGCTGCAAGGTGTGCCTGCGCGCCGGGTGCACGGCCCTGAGCCTGTACAGGAACGCTGACGGAGAGCCGCGCGTCGAGATCGACCCTGCCGTGTGCAGCGGCTGCGGCGTGTGCTCGCAACTCTGCCGGTACGAGGCGATCAGGCCCCCGCTCACCGACGACGGAAAGGACGCGTGATGGCCGAGCGGCCCATCTTCAACATCCTCATCTCGGGCGTCGGCGGCCAGGGAGTGGTGCTCGCGAGCTACGTGCTCAGCCGCGTCGCCCTCGCCGAGGGCTACGACGTCAAGCAGAGTGAGGTCCACGGCATGGCCCAGCGCGGCGGCTGCGTCACCAGTCACCTGCGCTTCGGCGACAAGGTCCACTCCGCGCTCATCACGCCGGGGACCGCCGACGTCCTGCTCTCGTTCGAGCAGGTCGAGGCGCTGCGCTACGTGCACTGGCTCAAGCCGGGCGGCCTGCTGGTCTACAACGCCGCCCGCGTGAACCCGAGCACGGTCTCGTCGGGCGCCGTGGAGTACCCGGAGGGCATCGACGAGCGCATCGCCACGGCGTGGCCGGATGCGCGCAGGGTCGACGCCAGCGAGCTCGCCGCACGGGCGGGGACCGTCAAAGCGGCCAACGTCGTGATGCTCGGTGCGATGGCCAGCGCCTTGCCCTTCACCCCGGGGATGCTGGAGAGTTTCATCCGCAAGTCGGTGCCGCCGAAGACCGTGGACGTGAACCTCGCCGCCTTCCAGCTCGGGCTCGAGGTGGCCGTGCCGGCCTGAGGCCGGGATGCCGCTCCGCAAGCGAAGCCACGAAGCGTGGCATGAGAGGACACCGTGATGAAGAGCAAGACCTGGCAGGACGACAACCCCTGGACGCACATCGACTGGGAGCTGAACGACGTCACGTCGTACCAGCTGAACTGGTTCTGGTGCAACATGGAGAAGGCCGACTATCTCTGGCACCCCAACCAGCACAAGGGCTTCGAGTGGTGGATCAGCCTCGAGGAGGCGGGCGGGCCGCTCGGCAGCGTCCACATCGCGCCACAGACCTGGAGCGACGGCGTAAAGATCCGGCCGTACATCCGCATGGAGAAGCTCGAGGATGTGGCGGACGAGATCAGGGATCTCATCAAGTACGACCACGTGGTGATCGTCGGCGCCATCAGCATCCTCGGCGACGACGTGCAGCGTGACGATCCGGTGCTCGGCTACCGCGTGCATCAGTGGCAGAAGAGCGACAACGGCTGCGTCGGGATGTCCTCGGCCGTGGAGGCAAGGGAGAACGCCGCCGACGATGGTCTCATCTGGGCGGCGCACGCCAACGAGGAGGTCGGGAACTGGGAGGTCTTCCTGCCCGACCTGGTCCGGCTCTACCGCGTCATCACCGACCCGGAGATCGCGCCGTACCACTCGTTCAAGGTCGATGGGGTGGGCCGGAAGGCCAGGTACGCCGAGCTCTGAGCGACCGCTTCACTCCGCACAGCGCCCACCTGTCCGGGTCGTGGACGGGCGACCCTTGCATTTCACCGCGCCCCGGCTATAGTTACGGACACGCCAACTAAAGCTGCAAAGTAATACAGTCTAGTCATGCCGCTGGTACAGGGGGGCGGATGCGAGCGCTGACCATCGGGGAGCTCGAGACCGAGTCGGGTGTGTCCCGCAGCACGATCTACTTCTACGTGCGCGCGGGTCTCCTGCCGCCGGCCCAGAAGTCGAGTCCAACGCGCGCTCTCTACACCGACGACCATGTCGAACTGCTCGATGAGATCCGGCGCCTGAAGCAGGATGGGCTGGACATCAAGGCCATCCGTGAGCAGGTCCGGCACCGCGTGCACTCCGCGAGCCAGAGCGGCGAGGACCTCGTCGCCCGGCAGGGCGAGCAGACGCGCCGGGCGATCCTGCGCACCGCCGCGCGGGAGTTCGCGCGCAACGGCTACCGGCAGACGCGCATCGCCGACATCATCGCCGAGCTCGGTATCACCCCGCAGGTCCTGTACAGCCACTTCCCGACCAAGCGTGACCTCTTCGCCGCCGCGTACCGCGAGTCTCTGGGCATCTCGATGAGCATCATCGAGCCGCGACTCGACGGCGAGGATGACCTGGCGGTCCACCTCCTGTGGCGCATGGTGGGCGACTACGCCCTGCAGGGGCTCAACCCCGACCTGCTCTACCTCTCACGCGAGGCCGCCTACGACGACCCGGAGACGACCCGGGAGTTGCGCCGCGCGCACGAGCACGTGCTGAGTGGCCAGATGGAGGAGCTGGCGGCCCTGCGGCAGAGCCCAGACGACCCGCCTTTCTCCGACGAGCTCGTGAACTACGCGCTGTACGGGGCGTTCCAGACGATGCGCCTGCGCGCCTCCTGGGATGACCGCTACTCCCGCAGCGACGTCATGTGGACCAATATCCTGTTGAACATCGCCGTCCGCAAGCTCTACGACGGGAGCATCGACGTGGCGGCATTCGAGGAGAAGTACGCCGCGCTCGTCGACGAGCTTGCCGCCATCCAGTCTCCCGACATCTCTTCCCTGGAATCATCCCTGCCTCCGAGAGAGGGGAGCGAATGAACCGCATCGAGATTGACCGCGACGCGTGCACCGCGTGCCAGACCTGCTACGAGGCCTGCTTCGCCGACGTGTACCGCTGGGACGAGGAGAGCGACCGGCCGGTGGTCGCCTACGCCGAGGACTGCGTCGGCTGCAACAAGTGCGAGCTCGAGTGCCCGGCCGAGTGCATCAAGGTGGTCGTCGACTTCCCCGGCATCTACTGGCCGGAGGTGGTGTGACATGACCTCCCTCGAGAACCTCGGCACCGTCCTGAAGGCCGACCTCCTCATCGTCGGCGGCGGCATCGCCGGCCTCGCCTGCGCCATCAGCGCCAAGGAGGCCGACCCCGAGGTCGACGTGCTCATCGTCGACAAGGTCGTCACCGGCTGGGGCGGCAAGGCCAACAAGGGCGGCGGCAACATCGTGTTCGTCGACCCGGCGGAGCTGGGCAATGTCCTCGACTTCCACGTGCAGAACGTGGGCGACTTCCTCGAGGACCAGGACCTCCTCATGGACTTCGCCCGGGAGACACGCGGCAGCCTCGAGAAGCTCGAGAGCTGGGGCGTGCACATCTACCGTGACGACGACGGCGAGCCCAGGTACGTACGCTGGCTGCCGCAGCATCCCTGGCGCCTGGCGGTGCTCGATCAGGACCTCACGCTCAACATGGCTCGGCACGCGCGCAAGCTGGGCGTGCGCATCCAGGACCGCGTGGAGATCGTCGACCTGCTCAAGGACGGCGACAGGGTCTGCGGCGCGATCGGCTTCGGCATGATCGACGGCGGCTGCGTGATCGCCGAGGCCGGCGCCGTCGTGCTCGCCAACGGCAACCAGTGCTACAAGCTCATGCCGCGCTGGTCGAGCGCCGGCGGCGAGGGCATCGCCGCCGCCTACAGGGCGGGAGCGGCGATGCGCGGCGCCGAGTTCGGCAACTTCATCAACTGGGTCTTCGCCGACACCAAAGAAGTCTGCCAGGGCGCTGAGGACTGCATGTACAACGCCAAGGGCGAGAACATCTCCAAGCGGGTACGGCCGGAGCTCGAGTCGGACGTCCACTCCAAGGAGGTCGTGGAGTGGTGGCGCGAGATGAAGGCCGGCAACGGTCCGATCGTCGCCAACATGATCGAGAACTACGTGAACAACGAGATCGTGCCGGCCTTCCACGCCGACGCGCTCGCGGTCCGGCCGGTCTCGATGAAGTTCTGGGGCTTGACCATCGGGAAGGCCATGGCCGCCTCTACGGTCCACGGCCCGATGCAGCCGGTCATGCCCGGCCTCAACGCCGAGCTCGCCCCGGTCAAGGTCGACCACGAGATGGCAACCACCGTGCCTGGGTTGTTCGCCATCGGCGACACGTGTTACGCAGGAACTTGCCTCGCCGGCGCCGTGCCGGCTCCCCCCGGCCGCATGCGCGGCTCGGGCCTCGGCTTCGCCACCTTCTCCGGTGTCCGCTGCGCGCCGGTGGCGGTGGCCGAGGCCCGGGCCGCCTCCGGTCGTCCGGACGCCGCCCAGGCGGAGGCGCTCAAGGCGCGGGTCTTCGCGCCGCTGGGCCGCAGCGGCATGGCGGCCCCCGAGATGGTGCGCGCGGTGCAGGACGTCATGGCCCCGGTCGGCTACAGCATCTACAAGCACGCCGAGCGCATGAACGAGGCGCTCGGCAAGGTGCTGGCGCTCAAGGAGCAGGTGCCGACGCTCGCGGCGGCCGACCCGCACTACCTGGCCGCCTGCCACGTCGCCGAGTCCATGGTGCTCGGCGCCGAGATGTTCTATCGCGCCTCGCTGGCGCGCGAGGAGTCTCGTGGCTGGCACCTGCGCGAGGACTTCCCCGAGCGTGACGACGCGAGCTTCCTCAAGTGGATCGAACTCAAGGATGCCGGCGGCGAGATGACGCTCTCGTACGAGGACGTGCCGGTCGCCGACTACCCGCTGCAGCCCTGAGGGCCGAGGTCGTCACGTGATCAAGTTCCAGCTCATCTCGCGGCGCAAGCCGGGTGACTCGCAGGAGAAGTACTTCTACGAGTGGGGGACCATCCACGTCGCTCTCATGATCACGACGCCGTCGGTGATGCGCACGTTCAAGCGCTACGCGCAGCACTTCACCGTGAACGGTCTCGACGGAAGCCGCCTGCTGTACCCGTTCTCCGACATGGCCTGGGACAACTTCGCCGACCACTGGCTGGAGAGGCCCGAGGACAACCTCGTGCCCTTCCGCTCGGACGACTACATGCAGCGCATGCACCCGCACGACTTCGGGGATTCGAGCTTCGTGATCGAGTACCTCACGGAGACGCTGCGCGACGAGGCGCCCGGCTTCCGGCCGGGAGGCGTCAAACTGATCCACGTGGTCAAGAGCCGCCCGGACCTGAGCGAGAGCGAGTTCGCCGCGGCCTGGAAGGACGGGCACGCCGCGGCGCTTCTCACGGCAGGCGGCGTGCGTCCTGGCCGCCTCGTGCAGAACCTCCACGCCGAGGTCGACAAGAAGACCTTCGAGGGCACGCTGTTCGCGCTCGCCGGCGTCGGCGGCTACGCGGGCATCGAGGAACTGTGGTTCGAGGACCTCGATGCCCTGCTCGCGTTCACGCAGGACAGCGGCGTGCGCGCAGCCGTCCTATCCGAGGACGCGCCGGTGGATCCCTCCGGGAGCTTCTCGATGGTCACGACCGAGCGCGTGGTCTACGACTACACGCTCGGTGAGGCGAGCAGCCCTGTTGCGGCGGTGCTCGACCCCGCCAGTCTGGAGGCGCGCATCGACGCGCAGAAGTACAGCGGGTGGAACCTGCCGGGCCGCGAGCGGCGCGCGAAGGAGCCGGCGTGACGCGAGCGGCTCTAGATGGACGCGTCTCGCGGCTGCGGTATCGGCGGTCCTTGCTCGACCAGACGGTCGATCAGCGGCTCGTAGCTCCTCAGCCTGTCCACCGTGTCGCACCGGCCGGTGTAGGCGGCGTCGACGGCCAGGTACAGGAACAGGTGCGCGCGGAGGATCTCGCGCGGCGAGTAGGCGTCGTCCCACGAGGCCCGCATGAAGATCTCCTCGCCGGCGCCGTACAGGCTGTAGGCCATGAGCTCGTCGGAGACGGGCGGGTCGTCCGGGCCGCGGCGCAGGCCGGCGAGGTCGCGGGCCGGTCCGCCGGTGATCCAGCGCTGCGCTTCCTGCACGGCGGCGCGCGTCTCGCCGTCCTCCTGCAGCGCCTCCGCGCGCGCCAGGCCGAGCAGATCGGGGCTCAGTCGCTGGAGACCCCAGTACGCGTAGAACCTCATCAGCAGGCGGACCGCAGGGTCGGGCTCGTCGGCGAGCGGCGGCTCGATCAGGTCGCCCATCCAGTGCACGAACACGTTGAACGCCTCGATGAACAACTGCCGTTTGGTGGTGAAGTGGGCGTAGAAGACCGGCGGCGTGATGCCGACCTCCTTGATGATGTCGCCGACGCGGGTGCGCCGGTAGCCGCGGCGGGCGAACTGCAGCGCGGCGGCCTGCAGGATGGCCTCACGGGTCTGCTGCGTGCGTCGCGCCACGAGGTCGGGCTCGGCAGCCTGACGACGCTCGACGAGCGGGCGGATGCGCTCCCGGATCTCGTCGAGCGGCACCCCATCCCCTTTGAGGGTGCGGATCTCGCGAAGAGCCTCGACGTGGACCTCGCTGTACACGGCGCGGCTCGCCGCCGCCTTCTGCGCCGCCGGCAGCAGCCCGTCGCGGACGTAGTAGTAGATGGTGCTGCGCGGTGTGTCCGTGAGGCTCTCGAGTTCGGAGATGCTGAGCGGCCTCACGTCGCCGGTGCTCGTAGTGTCGTCGTACATGGTCGTCATCGGTCCCTGTCGAGGAGGTCGTCGTCAAGTCCTGCGTTGACACTCTCGACGGCCCACTCTACCATCTTGCTTCACGATTTCGAGTCCTATAGTTGCCTGCTGGGACCGAGCCGGCGGGTCACTCTCACCTCTTGCTGGGGGGCAGGATGAGCGTCAGCCAGTGGCTGCAGTTGTTGATCTCCGGGATCGTCACCGGCGCGATCTATGCGCTGGTCGGGCTCGGCTACGTGACCATCTACCGCACGTCACGCGTGGTGAACTTCGCCCAGGGCTCGTTCGTCATGCTGGGCGCGCTCATCACGTACTCATTGCTCAACGAGGCCGGTCTGCCGTTCTGGCTCTCCGGCATCGTCTCCGTCGTGGCCGTGGTCGCCGTGGCGGTCGCCATGTACTTCCTCGTCATCGCTCCCATCATCAAGGTCTCGCTGGTCTCGATGATCCTGGTCACCATCGGTGTGAGCTTCCTGCTGGAGGGTCTCGCGCTGGTGAAGTGGGGCGGCTACGGGCTCGGCATCCCCAGCTTCCCCGGCAGCCGTACCCTGCACTTCTGGAGGCTGACCATCGAGGTGCAGAACATCTGGGTCATCGTCATCGCCACGCTGCTCTTCGTCGGGCTGTGGGTGCTTTCCAACCGGACCAGGGTCGGCAAGCAGATGACCGCGACCGCGAGCGACCCGCTCTCCGCGAGCCTCTCCGGCATCTCGACCACTCGCATGGTGGTGCTGGCGTTCGCGATCAGCGCAGCCATCGGCGCCATCGGCGGCATCTGCGTGGGGTCCATCAGTCCGATGAGCTATGCCTCCGGCGGCATGCTCGGCCTCGCCGGGTTCATCGCCGCCATCGTCGGCGGCTGGGGCTCGAGCAGCGGCGCCATCGTCGGCGGTCTGACGGTCGGCATCGCCGAGTCGCTGGCCACCGGGTTCCTGCCCGGCGGGTACCGCAGCGCCGTGGCCTACGTGCTGCTGATCATCATCCTGTACTTCCGGCCTTCGGGGATCCTCGGCAAGGGCGGCGCGGCGGAGGCCGGACAGTGAGCAACGGGGCAGAGCCGCAGGTGGCCGCCGGCCAGGACGCGACGGCGCAGCAGCCGGCGGCGCAGGCTGCTCCGGCTCGCCGCGCAGGGTTCTTCTCCGCAGCGACGGTCGCCAAACTGGTCATCATCGTCATCCTGGCCGTCTGGCCCTTCTTCTACCAGGACCTGTACACGCTCAGCTGGATGACCTTCGCCGGCCTGTCGCTGATGGTCGTCGTGAGCGTCTACCTGATCATCGCGCAGGCGGGCCAGCTCTCGTTCGGCCACGCCGCCTTTTACGGGGTCGGCGCCTACACGGCGGCCATCCTCTCTGTCCGCTACAACGTGCCGACGCTCCTGGCGCTGCTGGCGGGAGCCGCCCTCGCCGGCGTGATCGCCCTGGTCATCGGCCGGCCGGTACTGCGCCTGCGCTACTTCTACCTCGCGCTCGCCACCATCGGCCTGGGCATCATCTTCAGCGTCATCGTGATCCAGGCCGCCGGCATCACCGGTGGCACCCTCGGGCTCGCCCCGGTCCCGCCGCTCGACCTCTTCGGGTTCAAGATCGACACCTACTTCCGCCAGTACTACCTGGTGTGGATCGTCGCCCTGCTCATCCTGCTGTTCACGGAGCGCGCCCTCGGCATGCGCCTCGGCCGCGCCCTGCGCGCCATCGCGACCAGCGAGATCGCCGCCGAGACGCTCGGCGTGCGCACCGCCAACTGGAAGCTCATCGCCTTCGTCGCCAGCGCCATCTTCTGCGCCATCGCCGGCGCGCTCTACGCCTTCGTGCTGGCGGCCATCACGCCCTCGGCCTTCGCGTTCAGCGCCGCCATCCTGCCGATCATCATGATGCTCATCGGCGGCGGCGGATCCATCTGGGGCGGGCTCGTGGGCGCCGTGCTGATGACGTGGATCTCCAACAGCCTGTCGGGCACCCAGCAGTGGAGCGGCGTCATCTACTCGGTCATCATGATCCTCCTCCTGCTCTTCCTGCCCATGGGCATCACCGGCCTGTTCACGAAGCAGAGGCTCGTCGGCGTCAAGAACGTCTTCCGCCGGCAGAGCCGTGCCGAGACGATCGCCTGCGCGGCGGAGGTGGAGAGCGAGGGCTCCATCGGCGCCTGCGAGACCCAGGTCGCGCTGCCGACCTACGTGCCCGAGCACGGCCACGACGCCACCGTGGCGGAGACGGACTCCGGGACGCTCATGGCCGAGCTCAAGCGCGGCGCCGGGGAGATGGGTGAGGAGCTGCTCAAGGTCGAGGGCGTCTCGGTGGACTTCGGCGGCCTCCGCGCCGTCAACCAGGTGACCATGACGGTCCGCACCGGACAGATCATGGCGCTCATCGGTCCGAACGGCGCCGGCAAGACGACGCTGTTCAACGTCATCAGCCGGCTGCAGCGCGCGTCTGAGGGGCGCGTGATCCTCGCCGGGACGGAGATCACGCACAAGTCGCCGGCCGACAGCGCCCGCTTGGGCATGGCGCGCACGTTCCAGAACCTGCGCATCTTCGAGAACATGGACGTGCTCGAGAACGTCCTCGTGGGCTGCCACAGGCACGAGAAGGCCGGGTTCATCTCCGGGGGCCTCGGGCTGCCTGCCCAGCGCCGTGAGGAGAAGGCCTCCCGGCTGCGCGCCATGGACGCGCTGCGGCTCGTCGGGCTCGACGGCGCGGCGCACGTGCCGGCCGCCAGTCTGCCCTACGGGCAGCAGCGGCTCGTGGAGATCGCCCGCGCCCTCGCCTCCGAGCCGCGACTGCTCCTGCTCGACGAACCGGCCGCCGGCATGAACGCCGCCGAGCGTACCTACCTCGTGGACCGTATCCGCCGCATCCGCGACGCCGGGGTCACCGTCCTCCTCGTCGAACACGATATCGAGCTCGTCATGGGTCTCTGCGACTGGGTGACGGTTCTCGATTACGGCAAGCGCATCGCGGACGGCGAGCCGGATGTCGTGCAGAAGGACGAGGCGGTCATCGAGGCGTACCTCGGCGTTGGTCACGAGGGCGCCAGAGAGGAATGCGGCGACTTGAGCGGGGTGGACGTGGCCGCCATGGAGGCCGAGCCCGCCGAGAAGCTCCTCGAGGTGCGTGGCCTCTCCACGCGCTACGGCGCCATCCACGCCCTGCGCGACGTCTCGTTCGGCGTCCCCAAGGGCGAGATCGTCGCTGTGCTCGGCGCCAACGGCGCCGGCAAGACCACGCTGCTGCACACCATCTCGGGTGTGCTCCGCCCGAGTGCCGGGACCATCACGTACGCCGGCGCGGACATCACGAAGCTGGCGCCGGCCAGGATCGTGAGCCGCGGCGTCTGCCAGGTGCCCGAGGGCCGGCGGCTGTTCCCGTCGCTCTCCGTCGAGGACAACCTGCTGCTGGGCGCGTCGGGCCGGAGTTCACGGGACAGCGAGACCGACGACCTCGCCTCCATCTACGAGCTCTTCCCGGCGCTCGCCGAACGGCGCCTGCAGCCGGCCGGCACGCTCTCGGGAGGCGAGCAGCAGATGGTCGCCATCGGCCGTGCCCTCATGGGCAAGCCGGACCTGCTGCTCCTGGACGAGCCGTCCATGGGGCTCGCCCCGCTCGCGGTCGAGCGCATCTTCGAGGCCCTCAGAGAACTGAACAAGTCCGGACTGACCATGCTGATGGTGGAACAGAACGCCGAGATGGCGTTCTCGGTCGCCGACCGCGCCGTCGTCCTGCAGACCGGAGCCGTGGCCCTCACGGGTCCCGCCGCCGGGCTGCGTCAGGACGAGCGCGTGAGGGAGTGTTACCTGGGTCAAGCCTGACCCTCCAGACATTGCCGATGGGGCAGCAAACGAGACAAGGGGGAGTGATGAGTAGACGCAAGTGGATGGCGGTAGCGCTGGTGGCGCTGATCGTCATGGTCGCGGCGGCCGTCGCCTTGGGCGGCTGCGGCGACGATGCGGAGACGACCACGGACGATGCTTCATCGCCGGCCGCTGCCGGCGGCACCATCAAGGTCGGGTTCGTCAACTCGGCGACCGGCGTCAGCGCCGCTCCGAACCAGGCGATCGTCGGCGCGACCATGGGCGCGATCGAGGAGACCAACGCCAAGGGCGGCATCGACGGCAAGTGGCAGATCGAGGTCGTCACCAAGGACGACGGCTCCGACGTCGCCAAGGCTTCGGCGGCCGTCACGCAGCTCATCCAGCAGGAGAAGGTCGACTTCATCCTGCAGCCGTGGGTGGACTTCATCGCCCCGGTGGCCCGCGGGATCGAGGAGAAGGCCGGCATGCCGGGCGTGCTCTCGTACCACCCCGCCAAGGGCGACACCGGTACGTACAAGTGGACGTTCAGCAACGCGCAGGGCGCTGAGGACAACGCCGACGCGCTGGTCAAGATCTTCGCGCAGCAGGGCTGGAAGACGGTCGTCGGCGCCGGTGACGTCCTGACGATCCAGCAGGAGACGCTCGACTA